>CAYSRL010000032.1:5101-11651 GCA_964433515.1 uncultured Ruminococcus sp. | reverse complement strand
GCCCATACGGGAATCCTTGTTTGTGCCGCAGAACAGGTCCATAACGTACAGTTTCTTGTTGGACAACTGCTTCATAGCCAACTCTTTGCAAGCGTTCCAGGCCTCAACGGAAGCGGGCTTGTTATCGTTGGCGTACTCGTCGCTGGTCCACCACACGGTATCCTTAGAGATATCGTCCATCACGATGAACTTATCCTTGGGGGAACGGCCGGTATAGATACCGGTCATCACGTTCACGGCGCCCAGATCGGTCAACTGACCTTTCTCGAAGCCCTCCAGAGAGGGATCCATCTCAGCCTCAAACAGTTCCTCATAAGAGGGATTGTAGACAATCTCCTTAACGCCGGTGATGCCATACTTGTTTAAATCAATCATCTTCACATACTCCTTCTAAAAAATATTTTTTGTTAAAGCAGAATTACAATGAACCGGGAAACGAGAACCACCAAACAGCAACAACAGACGCTGTGATGGGATAACTCTGCCTAAAAACTCATTTTTTCTCCTGCTGAACGAATAGGGGGGATGGTATATCGCCGATCTGCTCAACCAACCAAAGTATCCCATTGTCTTGTAAATTGTACCAGATTGCGGGAAGAAAAGCAATACCTTTGCATAAAGATTTTTGCTGTTTTTTGCAAAGTGTTCCTTATGTTTCCCCATTCTCCGTCTCATTTGACAAAAAAGCAAAGTTATTGTATACTATCCAGAAACGAAACAGCATATACCCATACAGTATAGGCAGTGGGCACCCGGCAAAAAGCAGGTGTCCTATTGTATTTTCTGCCGGAAAGGAAGATCGCTATGGAAAAAATTCTGCAAACCATCGGTGAATTTAACGACGTTTCCATCGCTCTGCGATTGGTGCTGGCGCTGGTTATGGGCGGGCTCATCGGTATGGAGCGTGGCCGCCACGGTCGGGCTGCGGGTATGCGCACCCACATTCTGGTGTGCGTGGGTGCCTGTATGACCGCTCTGGTGGGCCTCTTCATTTTGAAAAACATCAATGCCAACGAGGATGTGACCCGCATCGCTGCCCAGGTCATCTCCGGCATCGGTTTTCTGGGTGCCGGCACCATTATGATCCGCAATCAGTCGGTCATCACCGGTCTGACCACCGCCGCCGGTGTATGGTGCACCGCCACCATCGGTATCGCTCTGGGCTATGGCTTTTATCTGGGGGCTACCATAGCCACCGTCATCGCCCTCATCACCGCCACCCTGCTCACCCGGCTGGAGACCGGCAAAAAGAATATACTGCGATTCTATCTGGAATTGGAGGACGCCGGCAAGGTGACCGCCACCATTGAGGAGATCCAAAAGCAGTATCCGTCTATGAAACACCCGGAGATCTCCGTCCCTAAAAGCGGGCTTCCCAATGCGGTGGGTCTGGCCATTATCCTGATACTGGATAAAGACGAGCAGAAGACCTGCCTGTCAACGCTGGCGGATATGGATAACGTGCTGTTTGCGGTAGAGGAATAACTGCTCAGAGAAAAGAGCCGAAACCCGATGGGGTTTCGGCTCTTTTTTACTGTCACCGTCTGCCGGAACGTCCCCTCATCAAAAACAAAGCATCCCACATAGGCGGTGCCGGATCGGGGATCTGCAAACGGTTTGTAAAAGAAGAAATTTCCATTGACATCCTCTCGGATCTGTGGTACACTGCAAAACAGAACAAATGTTCTTTATTGGAGGTGAGCACGGTGGAACGGCAGATCCTGCACGTGGATTGCAACAAGTTTTATGCCTCGGTGGAGTGCAGTCTAAACCCGGAACTGCGGGACAAACCGGTGGCAGTGGGCGGCAACGAGGCCAGCCGCCACGGCATTGTGCTCACCAAAAACGAGATCGCCGCCCGGTACGGCATTGCCACCGGCGAAACGCTGTGGTCCGCCCGGCGGAAATGCCCCGATTTGGTGACGGTACCGCCCCACTTCCCTCTCTACCACAAGTATTCCGGAATGGTGCGGGCCATTCTGCGGGAATATTCCCCCTTGGTGGAGCCTTTCGGTCTGGACGAGGCGTGGCTGGACGTGACCGGCAGCGCAAGACCGGCCGTTGAGATCGCCGAGGAGATCCGCCGCCGGGTCAGGGAGGAATTGGGCATCACGGTCAGCGTGGGAGTCAGTTTCAACAAAACCTTTGCCAAGTTGGGCAGCGACTATAAAAAGCCGGATGCGGTGACGGTATTCTCCCGGGAAAACTATCGGGAGCGGGTGTGGCCTTTGCCGGCCGGCGAACTCATCTACGTAGGGCGAGCCACCCGCAAAAAACTGGAAGAACGGTTTATCTTCACCATCGGAGATGTGGCAAAGGCCGACACAGGACTGCTCCGATCCCTGTTGGGAAAATGGGGACCCGCCCTGCACGCCATCGCCAACGGCCGGGACAGCCAACCGGTGATCCCCAGCGAGGACGCCGCCGGGATACAGTCGGTCAGCAACGGCATGACCACCCCCCGGGATCTAACCGATGACCGGGATGTCCAGCGGGTGCTGATGGTGCTGGCGGAGAGCGTGGGTCGGCGTCTGCGGGAACAGCATCTGGTCGGTAAGACGGTGGAACTGCACCTGCGGGATAACCAACTCCACACCCGCAGCCACCGGGTCACGCTGGATCATTATATGCAGTCCACAAACGACATCGAGAGCGCCGCCTATACCCTGTTCAAGGAATCCTATCGATGGCAAAGACCGCTCCGGAGCGTCACCATCGGGGTCAGCAGTCTGGAACCGGAGGATACCCCCACCCAACTGGATATGCTGGAGAGTGCCGGGCGGGAAAAGCGGGAACAACTGGACCGGACGGTGGACGGTCTGCGGGAGCGGTTTGGGGATAAGGTCATCCGCCGGGCCATTCTGCTGGAAGACCCGGCTCTGACCGGGGACAGCCCATACGAGACCCACACCGTCCACCCCACCGGATTCTCCGGCAAGACCGATGACATCGGAGGCGACCCATGAGCCGCCGGGTGTATGTGGAGGTGGCGGCCATATTCACCCCCGAGGGCCAGGTGATGCCGAGGCAGATCCGTTGGGAGGACGGCAGGTTATTCCCCATCGACCGGGTGGTGGATATCCGCAAGGCCGCCGCCACCAAGGCCGGCGGATGCGGGCTCAGGTATACCGTCCGTATCCGGGGAAAGCAGACCTATTTGTTTTTGGATGAAGACCGGTGGTTTGTGGAAGCCAATGACGGCACCCCCGCCAAACACACCGTCGCATAAAAAAGGCATCCTCCTCACGGACGATGCCTTTTTGTCGTTGTTCGTGTCCCATTATAGAAATATCCAAAGAGAAAATATAAGGATTTAATGAATATCGTAAATTGCGTATTGTGCTATCTCTAATAGTTTGAGACAATGACCTGTAAATACTGATTAGTATAGTTAATATTTACAAGGCACTTTGTTCCGTTCCACCCTCATTTTCTCTTTGGATACGGTAGGTCGTCCGGCAAGCCCAACAGCCAATCCGCAGATACGTTATAGAAACGACACAGTTTTTCAATGTCTTCTATTTTGTACCTTGCCCTTCGTTTTTCGTATTTGGATATAGCGCTTTGCTGGACGTTCAACAAAGCAGCGATGTCTTTTTGCTCTAGATCTTTATCCTCTCTCAACCCTGTGAGTTTGTCAACATAGTCCATCCGATCACCTCTTGGTTTCGATTATAATTATTCCGAAACGGACTGTTGACAAAAAGTCTTTACCAGACTATAATGTGGTTTATCCCTGTTTAGTATTCACCGATCGTCGGTTTTTATGTCAGCGCAAAAACACAAATTCATTTCAGAAAGGAGGAACCCACTATGAAAACCTATGCTACCCCCGAGATGAAGACCCTGGCCTTTGCGGCCGAGGAGGCCATCAACGCTCCCTTGGATGGCAGCAAGCTGTTCAACGACGGCGAACTGGAGTGGTAATCCGGGCGGCTCGTAGAAAGTACGAACACCCAGACAACCACTCATACTGCACAAAACATAAGGAGGAAACACGCAAATGAAACGCATTCGCAAGACACTGGCAGTATTGCTGAGCGTTGTGATGCTGATGGGCTTGTGCGCCGCCACCTTTACCGTAAATGCGGCCCAGAACGAGACCATCATCATCGCCGGCTCCGACTATCAGACCCATGACCAAACCCTTTATATCCAGCAGATCCTGGCAGGGATGAAAAAGGATGGTATCACCAATCCGGACAAACTGTTCTTCGTTGGTGACTATTCCCTCTCCCAATCGCTGGAAACCAGCACCACCGGTATCAACGAACTGAAGACCTTCTTCTCCGGTATGCTGGATGAAACGGATATGATCTTCTCCCAGGGCAACCACGACCTGATCACCGTGCCCAGTCTGACCCTGGAGGGTAACCACGACCCCGCCTATGGCGATTACGGTCTGTACATTATCGACGAGGACAACTACGCCGAGTGGGGCTCCTATAACGCCGCCTCGGTGGCGGCGCTCCAGCTCTATCTGGAGAACAAGATCTCCATCGGCTGGAACAAGCCCATCTTTATCCTCAACCACATCCCGCTGCACTGGTCCAACCGCACCCAGAAGGACGGCTCCGGCACCAACGCCTATAAGTTCTTCAACGTCATCAACGACGCCGCCGGTCAGGGTCTGAACATCATCTATCTGTTCGGTCACAACCACTCCAATGGCTATGACGATTCCATGGGTGGCTCCTGCATCTTCCTGAAGAAGGGCGACACCATTGAGATCTGCCAAGGCACCAAGGCAGAGGCTACGCAGGAGACCCTGAACTTTACCTATATGAACGCCGGCTACACCGGTTATTATGAGTTGACGGATGGCTCCACCGCTGAGGACACGCTGACCATGTCGGTATTCCGCATCCGTGGCAACGAGGTCATCATCAGCCGCTACAGTGCTGACGGTGCGTATAATCTGAAGAGTGCCGGTTATACCAACCCCAACTTCACCTATACGAATCTGCCCACCACCAACACCACCGTCTACAGCGGCAGTTACAAGCTGGCCGCCGACGGCACCGCCACCCCGGTGGACACCGTAAGGGATATGGGCGACAACGCCGGTGTGTTTTCCGCCACCGAGACCAGCACCTCTGAGGACGTGAAGGGTCTGGCCTTTAAGTTTGACGTGACCGCCGCCGGTGTGGCCGCCACCGAAAACAACGAGTTTGTGAACGACACCGCCACCGTGGACGCCTTTGGCGACAGCACCAACTATAAACTGGTGCGGATGGGCGCCATCGTCACCAACAACACCTCTGTGGGTACCGACGGCAGCAGTTTCTTCCTGGACAAGGCGGACGGCGGCCGCACCATCGATATCCCGGCTGTGTATCTGTGTGAGTTGGAGGATGCCTCCACCGCCTTTGCGGTGCGTATCACCAACATCCCCGACAGCAAGACGGATGCCGCCATCTATGCCCGTCCCTATTATGTATTCGATTTGAACGGCACCGAGATCACCGTCTACGGTGACATCGTGGGTGCCTCTTACAACGGCAAGCTGTCCGAGAACGACGGCGAGCTGGAATGGTAATGAGAGGAGGAAATCGAACGATGAAATTACGTAAGATCATTGCCGTTTTGGCGGCTGTTATGATGCTGTGCTCCATCCTGCCCATGGGCGCCATCTCGGTCAGCGCCGCTGACAACCTGGTCACCAACGGCGACTTTGAATCCGGCAGCGTTACCGGCTGGTCCGGTTCTGCCTCCGCTTCTGCCGATGCCGCCTATAGCGGCAATTACGGCGCCACCGCCACCGTCACCACTGCTTGGGGCAATCTGCTGAGACAGACCGTGACCCTGGAGGCATACACCGGTTATACGCTCTCTTTCTGGTACAAGAGCAACTCCGATGCGGTGACAACTTCCGCTTTTGAAATGAAGTATACCAACGCCTCCAACACCACGATGAAGGTGCCGCTACTGAACAAGTCCGCCACTTCGGTGAGCCTGTCTGTCAGCACCACCGATTGGACCAAGATGGAACTGTATTTCGCCACCGGCGACTATACCAGCGTACAGCTGCTGTTCTACCGTGGCAGTGGCACCGCCGGCGATGCCGCCTCGATCTGCGTGGATGACATCACGCTGACCAAGACCGACGTCACCTCCGACGGTTACATCGTGGACGGCGGCTTTGAGAGCGGTACGACCGCCTATTGCGGTGTCAAGACCATCGGTGCCGTCACCTCCGACGAGGCTTACTCCGGCTCCTATTCCATCAGCGGCACCAACAGCACCAAATATGCTGTCTACGTCCAGGAATATGCCCGTGTAGAAACCAGCACCGACCTTACCTTCTCCTTCTACGCCAAATCTTCCGCCTCTGGGACGTTCCGTCTGTACATCAACGGAAAGAGTTTCTCTTCCACCTCTTCCAGCGATCTGCGTGGTGCCTACACCACCCACAACACAACCACCGATTGGACCCTGTACGAGGTGACCTTTAACTCCAGCACCTATACCGAAGTTTCTCTGGTTATGGCCAGCAGCGGTTCTTCCGCCACCTTCTATTTTGACGATCTGACCCTGACCGGCCCCAGCA
>CAYSRL010000032.1:0-5001 GCA_964433515.1 uncultured Ruminococcus sp. | reverse complement strand
GATGACACCGGAGACGTCGAGGATATGCCCGAAAACAACCTGGTCACCAACGGCGGCTTTGAGACCGGCACCAAGACCGGCTGGACCACCTACAACAGTTCTGCGGTTTCCGCCAATGCCACCTATGCGGGCAACTATGGCCTGCAATGCTACGGCAGCGGCTGGAACGGTATTGCCAACACCACCGTGACGGTGGAGAGCGGCAAGAGTTATGAGCTGTCCTTCTGGTACAAGATCAACGTGGCCGGCTTTAACTGGACCGTAAAGGGCGTCAACACCGGCACCCAGTATGCCGGCACCTGGCAGAAAACCAACCTGGGTGTCTGGCAGAAGGTGACCGTCGAGTTTATCTCCGACGATACGCAGGTGAAGATCAACTTCTCCGGTCTGGATTCCAGTTCCTCCCCCGATTTCTATCTCGATAATGTGGCGCTGGTTGAGATCCCCGGCCCCTCCGATGATGGCTTTATCATCAACGGCGACTTTGAGGTGGGCAAGACCACCGGCTGGAACGTCTATCAATCCACCGTGGTTTCCGCCGATGCCGCCAACAACAGTAACTATGGTATCAACCTGATCGGTGACGGCGGTTGGGGCGGTCTGCTCAAGCAGACCTTTGCCACCACCAAGGGTCTCAAATACACCCTGACTCTGGACCTCAAGGTGAACTCTTACGGTGTCAATATGAATGTGCGCAACACCGAGGACGATGCCTCTTTGGCCTATAAGTGGTTTAATGCTGCAAATTGCGGCGAATGGGCCACCTATACCTTTACCTTCACCGCCATGAGCACCAGCACCTATTTGAACTTCAACGGCGGCGGCAGCGGCGCCTCTCAGGGCCTCATCGAGGATGTGTACGTGGATAACATCAGCATCGTGGAGATCCCCTGCGAGCACGAGTACGACGGCATCCAGGATGCTGAGTGCAACATCTGCGGCAACATCCGTGAAGTGCCTCTGGTAGACATCGTCGAGGGCGGTCAGACCAGCGCCTCTGAGGACGTGAAGGGCTTGGCCTTCAAGTTCGAGATCGCCGCCACCGGCACCGCCACCGACAACAACAACAAGTATGTGTCCGGCTCTGCTACCATCCAGCCCTTCGGCAACGACGACTATCAGTTGATTGCTATGGGTGCGGTCATCACCAACAAGGCCGAATCCGGCACCGAGAACGCTCTGAATCTGAACACCGTCAACGGTAAGAACATCATCAACGTGGAGGCTGTATATCTGCTGGAGAGCGATGCAGATTCTCTGGCCTTTGCCACCCGCATTGTGAACATCCCCGAAGCCGGTGAGAGCACCGACATCTATGCCCGCCCCTATTACGTGTTTGAGAAGGACGGCGAGATCGTTGTGGTATACGACGATATCGTCACCCAGAACTACACCGCCGCCATCGGCTAATCTCCAAAAAGCATAAAGAACCCCCACGGAGCACCGCTCCGTGGGGGTTCTTATCGTTTTGGGATCATTTCAGTTCTACAACGGTGACACCGGTTTCACCCTCGCCATAAACGCCGAGGCGGAAACCTTTCACCTGTTTGTGCCCCTTGAGGTGGGCGTGGACGGCAGCACGCAGAGCGCCGGTGCCCTTGCCGTGGATGACGGTGACCCGCTCCAGACCGCACAACACGGCGTTATCCAGAAAGCGATCCACCTCCAGCAAAGCCTCCTCCACCGTCTGTCCCCGCAGATCCAGGTCGGTGTGCACCGACCGCTCCATCCGGGAGGTGAGCCCCACCGATCTGGCACCGGAGACCGGGACGGTGCGCCCCTTTTTCTCCGCCCGCTTAGACTCATACAGACGCAGGTTGGACACCGGGGTGCGGGTGCGGATGGCGCCGGCCTGCACCTCCACCATCCCCTTGTCGTCGGCGGCTTTCAGCACCACCGCTTTGAGACCCATATCCACCAACTGCACCGTGTCGCCGGCGGCCACCGGTCGGGGCAGGACGTATTCCTCGTTTTCCCGCTGGGTCACCGGGTCGATGGCATCCTCCATCTGGCGCAGACGGGATTTGAGCTGGCTCTTCGCCGCCCGGGTGCGGTCGGCAAAGTCGGCGGCCTCTTTCTGCCGGCGCAGATCATCCAACTCATCCATCAGCCGCTGAGCCTCCGCCCGGGCTTTCTCCACGATGCGCTGAGCCTCTGCCCGGGCACGGTCGATCTCCTTTTCCCGGCGGGTGTGGATATCCTCCAGTTTTTCCTCGCTCTGGCGGGCAGCACGCTCTGCCCGTTGGCGGGCGCTCTCGGCGGCGGTAATCTCCCTTTCCAGTTCCTGACGGCGGGCATCCAGACGGCTGACCACCTCTTCCAGGCGCTGGTCGTCCCCGGAAACCAGACGGCGGGCATTCTCCACCAGATCCGTGTCCATACCCAGCCGCTCGGTGATGGCAAAGGCGTTGGAACGACCGGGGACACCGATCAAAAGCCGGTAAGTGGGGCGCAGGGATGCCACGTCAAACTCGCAACTGGCGTTCTCTACACCGGGTGTGTGAATGGCGTAGGCCTTTAATTCCGCATAGTGGGTGGTGGCGCCGATGCGGGCGCCCTGACCCCGCAACCGCTCCAGTATCGCCACCGCCAAGGCGGCGCCCTCCACCGGGTCGGTGCCGGCGCCCAACTCGTCCAGCAACACCAAACTGCCGTCGGTGGCTTCTCCAAGAATACGGATGACGTTGGTCATATGGGCCGAGAAGGTGGACAGGGACTGTTCAATGGATTGCTCGTCACCGATGTCCACCAGTATTTTGGAAAAGACCGAAACCTGGCTGTTATCCCCCACCGGGATCAGCAGACCGCACTGGGTCATCAGGGTCAGCAGACCCAGGGTCTTCAGCGTTACCGTCTTGCCGCCGGTGTTGGGGCCGGTGACCACCAGGGTGTCAAACCCGCCGCCCAATTCCACATCGATGGCCACCACTTTTTGAGGGTCGATCAGGGGGTGCCGTGCCCGCCGCAGGCAGGTGTGTCCGTCGACGGTGAGTTTCGGCTTGATGGCTTTCATTTTATAGGCCAAATGCGCCTTGGCGAAAATCAGATTCAGTTCCAGAAGCACGTTATAGTCGGCGATAATAGCGGTGGCAAAAGAGCCCACCTCGGCGGACAGAGCGAACAGGATCCGCTCGATCTCCGCCTCCTCTTTGGACTTCAGCACCTTGATCTCATTGTTGGCCTCCACCACGCCCATAGGCTCCACAAACACGGTGGCCCCGGAGGCAGAGGTGTCGTGAACCAGACCGGGCACCTCGCCCCGGTGCTCCGCCTTCACCGGCACCACAAAGCGACCGCCACGGATGGTGACGATCGCCTCCTGCAACGCCTTTTGGTAGGTGGCAGAGCGCACCAACTTATCCAACTGATCCCGCACCTTGACAGAGGCCGCCCGCATCTTGCGGCGGATGTCCGCCAAAGCGGGAGAGGCATTGTCTGCCACTTCCTCCTCGTTCACCACCACGGCGGTGATCTTCTCTTCCAAGTATTTGTTGGGCGCCAACACCGCAAAGCGGTCGTCCAGACAGGTGGCAACCCCCTCGCAATGGGAACGCCACTGGCTGATGGAGCGGATGATCCGCAGGGTCTCTCCTATACGGAGCAACTCGCCCAAAGACAGGCAAGCACCCGCCTCTGCCCGGCGCAGAGGGTTGGTCACATCGGTGAGCTGGCCGAAAGAGGGACTGCCAAAACCGCCGATCAGCCGGCAGGCATCGTCGGTCTCGTCCAACAGGCGCTGTACCAGAGCCGGTTCGGTGGCAGGACGCAGTTTTCGTGCCATCTCTGCCGAAGCGGTACAGCAGGTCTCCCCTGCCAGTTTTTCCAAAATCTTATCCAGTTCTAAAGCGTGCAAATCTCGATTCATAATATGTTAGATTCCTTCTGTTCGTAAGGTATGATAAAAATCCAATGTCGCAAAGCGGTGCTGGGTCTGTGCCAACAAAAACCGCTCCATCAGGGTGGCCAGCAAGGCACACTCCCCCTCCGGCAAGGAAAAGGCGAAGCACCGCTCAAACTCGCCATACAGAATGTGCCGCAGGGCGGTCAGCGCCCCGGCAGACACCTCTATAGCGTCCCCCTGCCCGGCGTGATGAGCGCAGGACAAGGTGCCGGAAACCGGCGAAAACCACAAGGGTGACTCCGGCTGTCCGCAAAGGGCGCACCCGGTCAAGTCCGGCATATAGCCCTCTAACGATAGCAGCCGTCCCTCCACCACCGATTTGACCAGCAAAGGGGACTTTTTCCCCTCAGCCAGGTAATGCAGACCGCTGAGCAGCAACCGCAAATGCTGCGGTGCGGGCGCATCGGTAGGGCACAGATGTAAGGCCAGTTCGCAAAAATACTGTCCCAATGCCAACCGCTCCACATCCTGCCGCAAGGCGAAAAACACCTCATTCGGCTGGGCGTCC
Organism: uncultured Ruminococcus sp.; assembly: GCA_964433515.1. GTDB lineage: Bacteria > Bacillota > Clostridia > Oscillospirales > Acutalibacteraceae > UBA5905. The sequence goes on along the minus strand of CAYSRL010000032.1, from coordinate 592 downwards.
TCCACGATGTATTTATCCCGACCGGGAATCAGGCTCAGCCGGGAATAGCAGAGCGGTTGGGTGGAGGACCCGAACCGGCTCTTCGGGCGTTTTGCCCCCCGGGCAGAGGCCCGGATAAGCCCCTTATCCCGGGTGAGTATCGCCACAAACCGATCCGCCTCAGAGGGAGAGTCATACTCCCGCAGAATCAGACCGTCGGTCATCAGATGCTGTTTGGGGGCGGTGGCCATAGCCCGATTCCTCCCTTTCTACGCTGTTCACGGTCTCTTGGGGTCTATCCACGCCCCGATACCGCAGATAATCCTCCACCTTGCCGCTGTGGGCAAAGGCGTTCCACAATGCGTCTTTATCCATTTCCATTGCCTCCCTTTGGAACATAGTATTCCCAAAAGCAAGCACATGGAAGACGGAAAATTAGTCCAGTTTGTAGCCGAGACCGCTCAGGAAGCCCTGACGGTTGCGCCAGTCCTCCTTCACCTTGACCCAGCACTGCAGGTTCACCTTAGTGGCGAACAACTCCTCCAGTTCGGTGCGGGCCCGGGAGGCAATCTCTTTAAGCATCGCACCCTTTTTGCCGATGACCATACCCTTG
>CAYSRL010000031.1:0-12333 GCA_964433515.1 uncultured Ruminococcus sp. | reverse complement strand
ATCAACGTGGACTCCGACCTGCGTCTGGCTCTCACCGCCGGTATCCGCCAGCATCTGGCCGAGAACCCCACCCACTTCGATCCCCGTCAGTATCTGACCGACGGCCGCAACAACATCACCGCCGTGGTCAAGCATAAGATCGAGAACATCCTGGGCAGTGCCAACCGTGCCTGATTCCTGGTATGACTGATGCAGGTGCAGAGGCAAACCCTCTGCACCTGTTGCTTTTTCGTAGGGGCAACACCCCGCAAAACTCCCTCCGTCACGGCTGACGCCGTGACACCTTCCTAGGAGAGGGAGGCTATTCCCCATCAGGAGGTAATGCTATGCTGTTAGTGCTGGATATGGGTAATACCAACATCACCCTGGGCGTGTTCGAGGGCAAGAAACTGCTGTTGCAGTCCCGCATCGCCACCGACCGCACCAAGATGGAAGACCAATACGCCGTGGAACTGATGGATCTGCTCCGGCTGTATAAACTGGAGGTGACCGCCTTTACCGGCGCCATCCTCTCCTCGGTGGTGCCGCCGCTGAACCACGCCCTGTGCTCAGCGGTGAAAAAGGCCACCGGGCTTATTCCTCTGCTGGTGGGGCCCGGCACCAAGACCGGGCTCAACATCCGCATCGACAACCCCGCCACCCTGGGCGCCGACCTACTGGTGGGCGCTGTGGCGGCGGTGGAGGCTGTGGGGTATCCCTGCATCGTGTGGGATCTGGGCACCGCCACCACCGTTTCGGTGGTGGATAAGGACGGCGCCTATCGGGGCGGTGCCATTATGCCCGGCATCCAGACCGCTCTGGGCGCCCTGGCGGCAGGCACCTCTCTGCTGCCCCAAATCAGCGTGGACGCCCCCGACAAGGTCATCGGCAGCAACACCATCTCCTGCCTGCAATCCGGTGCGGTCTATGGCAATGCCGCCCTCATCGACGGGATGAACGCCCGCATCGTGGAGGAGTTGGGCTATGACGCCCCGGTGGTGGTCACCGGCGGACTGGGCCGGGAGATCGCCCCCCAATGCCGCAGCAAGGTGCAGTATGTGGGCGAACTGCTGCTGGACGGTCTGCGGATCATCTACGAGAAAAACCAGAAATAATCGTTTCCCACCCGGCGGCGGGACAGCCTCCACGGCGCCCCAGCCACTACGGACGGAAGTGTTTATCCCAGATTCTAATACGTTGTATCCATTGTGAACGACAGTAAAGGAGTGCTTATTATGAGAAACAAAAACATTGTCAAAATGGTGCAGGTCGCCATTCTGATGGCCATCATCGTGGTGCTGCAACTGCTCAGTTACGTGGTCAAGATCGGCACCTTCAACATCTCGCTGGTGCTGGTGCCCATCGTGGTGGGTGCGGTGCTGTTCGGGCCCCGGACCGGTGCTCTGTTGGGCGGTGTCTTCGGGGTGGTGGTGACCGCCTGCTGTATCGGCGGTATGGATGCCGGCGGAGCCATTCTATGGAACGCCAACCCCTTTCTCACCGCCGCCATCTGCCTGATCAAAGGCATCGCCGCCGGATGGGTGGCCGGGCTGATCGCCACGGCATTCAAAAACAGCCGTGTCCCCTTTGTGGGTATGGTGCTGGCGGCTGTTGCCGCCCCGGTGGTCAACACCGGGTTGTTCCTGCTGGGGCTTTCCACCTGTTTCTACGACGTTTTGGTGGCGTGGGCCGGCGGTCAGGAGATCTTGTATTATATCCTTTTCGGTTTGGTGGGGGTCAACTTTGTGGTTGAGTTTTCCGTCAATCTGATCCTCTCCCCCGCCATCGCCAGCATCGTCAATGGGGTGAAAAAATTACGGTAATGAAAACCGGTCTGTGCCGATGGGCACAGACCGGTTTTGGCTATATGCATCCATCCCCTGAATGGGGGTTGACAATATCCATCTGGAAATGATACAATAAATCACGACAAATACTTACTTTTTTCGAGGGTGAGCCGTGACACAACGATCCTTTTGGAAACAAAAATCCACCCAGCGCCTTTTACTGGCACTGCTGCTTTTGTTATACTTTACGGCGGTGTATACTCTTTTCCCCTTATTGGGGCTGGATTGTGTGTTTTTGACTTTGTTTGGAATCCCCTGTCCCGGGTGCGGTATGTCCCGGGCCGTGGCCGCCCTGTTCCGGCTGGATTTTGTTTCTGCGTGGAATTATCATCCCCTCGTGTTTGCTATGCCCTATGTGGTGCTGTATCTCTTCTGCGATTTCAAACCGCCACGCCTACATAACCGCATTCTCTTGGGCATCGGCATAGCGGCGTTGATCCATTGGGCTTTTGTGTTATTGCAACACTGAGTTATATTTCCATTTTCAAGGAGGATTTTGTATGTTCTGTAAAAACTGTGGTCAGGCTATCGATCCCGGCGCCGCCATCTGCGTAGGTTGCGGATTTGCCAACGGCACCGGCACCAACTATTGCCAGAATTGCGGTCAGCCCATCGCACCCGGCGCTGCCGTTTGCACCAGTTGCGGTTTCGCCACCGCACCCGCCGTTTCTGCCGCCAATGGTCAGAAGTCCAAGTTGGTGGCTGTGCTGCTGTGCTTCTTCCTGGGTGGTATCGGTATCCACGATTTCTACCTGGGCTATAACAAGTACGGTGTCATCAAAATCGTGCTGTCCCTCTGCACCGGTGTGGGCGGCGGTATCTGGGCTTTGGTGGATTTCATCCGCCTGCTGACCGGCTCCATCAATGCCGATGCCAACGGCGTGCCGCTGAAAAACGAGTTCTGATCTTTAACCGTAAAAAGGTCTGTGCCGATGGGCACAGACCTTTTTTTGTTGGGAATGTGGGGGTCACAGCAACACCGACAAAACCAGCATTTCTCTGGCTTTGTCGTAAATCTCCTCAAACTGGGAGACCGGCAGGGGATTTTTGCCCCGGCCCAGTTCAATGGTGAACCCCGGGCGGTGATAACACCGGATAAACCAATCCTTAAACCCGCCGTGGGCAGACCCCGGTGCAGGCTGGGACAGGGCGTAGCCGGAGGCGGTGGACAGCACCCTCGCCATCATCCGGCTCTGGGGCGGGGTGTTGTCGCCGTATTCCCAATAGATCTCCTCCCCCTGACTGTGGAGCGCCACCACATGGCGAAAAGACAGCCGCCGACACAGGTCGGTCAGCGCCCGGGTCTCCGGCTCGCTTTCCGGGGCGGTGCCGGGGTATTTCCCGGCGCCGGGATAATTTTTGCCGGTTTTTTCGGCTAAGGCTTGCATTTCTTCCCATCCTGCATTAAAATTAGAATTGATATCCACACCCCGGGCGTTGCCCCGCCATCCTCCGGGGATGTCGGCACCGTTTGCCGCCGCCGTGGCGGCATAGGCGCCGGCGGCAGAGGAGCCATAGCGGGCGATCTCCACCCCATCGGGATTCACCAGCGGCACAAACCAGATCTGACGACCCTGCAACGCCCGGGACACCGGGATGCCGCACAAAGGCAGATCCGCCCGCAGAGCGGCGCACAACTCCTCACACAGGCGCAGGGCGCACAGGGCGGTGAGCCACTCCGGGCCGTGAAAGGATGCCGCCATCAGCACCCGGCTGTCCCCGCCCCCGGTGGACAGCACCAACGCCGGTATCTCCCGCCCCAGCACACTGCGCCCCACCATCGACGGACGCAGGGTGGGATACCGCCCCCGCAGGGCGGCGCACAAACCCCGCACCACCCCATAGTCCACCGGCTGAGGCGTCACCAGCCGTCCCTGCATCCGAATTTGCATCGTCAATAACCCCTTTCAGGAGGAATGAATATGGATCATCTGATGGAAAAAACCATTGAGCGCTCCACCGTCTTTCAGGGCTGTCTGCTCCGATTGGACGTAGACCGGGTGGAACTGCCGGACGGCAACACCGCCCCCAGAGAATACATCCGCCACCCCGGCGGGGTGGGGGTGGTCGCCCTCACCGAGGAGAATGAGGTACTCCTGGTCCGGCAATACCGCTATCCCTATGGCGAGATCCTCACCGAGATCCCCGCCGGCAAGCGGGATCCCGGCGAAGACCCCCTCACCACCGGTATGCGGGAGTTGGAGGAGGAGACCGGCTACCGGGCCGCCCATTACACCCCTCTGGGCACCCTCTATCCCACCCCCGGCTGCTGTGACGAGGTGGTGTATCTATACCTGGCCACCGGCCTCACCGCCGCCGCCGCCCACCCGGATGAGGACGAATTCCTCACGGTGGAACGGTGTCCCCTGGACGAGATGGTGGGCCGGGTGATGGCGGGGGAGATCACCGACGCCAAAACCCAAATCGGTATTCTCAAAACCAAGATGCTGCTGGACAGCCGGAAAGGATAACACTATGAATCGCTTTGTGAAAATCACCTTTGGTATCGCCGTGGCTCTGCTCGTTCTTGCCACCCTGTTTCAGGGCTTGGCGCTGTACGGCACCCTCACCGGCGCACCGGACGTTATTGAGGAAAACCCTTGGCTTATCCCGGTATGGGTGGCGGGTCTGGTGCTCATACCGGCGGCGGCCATCCTCTGCGCCGCCGGTAAAAAAGGCGAAAAACGATCCCTGGCCGCCGGTATCGTCGCCATCGTGGGCGCCCTGCTGGCGCTGGTGGCGGCTCTGGCGCTCAGAGAGGCTCTGCCCACCCAAGTGGCGGACACCAACGTCAGCCTCAACTATGAGCAGGGTCTGGATGCCTGGAAACTCACTTATCGGCACCTGTCCTCGGTGGCCGCCGGCGTGCTGGTGGCTATCTGCGCCTTTGTCAACCACTGGGTCAACCGGGAAGAGCGCCTCCGTCTGGAAAACGAGCGGTATGTGGATCAGTACGAACTGCCCGAAGCCCCCGCCGAAGAGGCGCCCCCCCGCAAGCTCAAACGGAGTCTGCGGAACAAGGCAGATTGATCCCCTTTTGTGTATTGTATGTGACGACTGGAAAAAATATGAGAAAAGAGGCTGTGTTTCTAAGAAACACAGCCTCTTTTTCGGATCAGATCAAGCGGAGCAGACGAACGTAAAATTCCGCCGTCTGCACCAAAGTATCCAGGGGGATACGCTCGTCGTGGTTATGTACCAGACCCCGCAACTCCTTGGGCATAAACATCGGCGAAAACCGGTACACCCGGTCGGTGATGCGGCAATAATGCCTCGAATCGCTGCAGGCCATCATCAGATAGGGGGACACCAACGCCTCCGGCCAGGTTTCGGAGATCGCCCGGCACAGGGAGTGCCACTGGGGGTTGTCGGTATCGGAGCAGATGGAGGGGTTCATTCCGTTGACCACCCGCACCTCTATCCGGTCGTTCCGGATCACCTTTTTGAGATAGGCTATCGCCGAATCAACGGTATCGCCGCTCAGCAGACGGATGTTGGTGGCAAAGGTGGCACGGCCCGGCAACACATTGTAGGCATGGCTTCCCTGCATCCGGGTGGTGGCCACGGTGGTGCGCATCATCGCATTCATCTCACCGCCGGACAGCCGCCCGATCAGATCCAGCACCGGGGCAAAACACCACAGGTTGGCAAAGATCAGCCGGTACAGCCCATTCGAATGGCGACCCAGCGTGTCAAACATCTGGCGCACCGGCGGGGTCAACCGGTAGGGGAAGGGGTGCTTCTCGATCCGGGTCACCGCCCGGCTCAGCCGACCCAGCAACGTATGCACCGGAGGGGTGGAGGCGTGACCGCCGGAGGCCTCCAGCGAATATTCCAGATTCAGGCCGCCCTTTTCGGCGATGCCGATCAGGGCGCACCGCCCCTCCACGCCGGGAAACACCTTTTCCACCACGGCGCCGCCCTCATCCAGCACCAGGGCGGGACGCACCCCCTGCTGTTCCAGATGGGTGACGATTGCGGGACAGGAATCGCCGTCGATCTCCTCCTCGCCGGAGAAGGAGAGATACAGGTCGTTTTGGGGGCGATAGCCCTCACCCAGCAGGTGCTCCAACGCCTCCATCACGCCGCACAGGGTGCTCTTGGTGTCCAGCGTGCCCCGCCCCCACATCACGCCATCCTCGATCACGGCGTCAAAGGCGGGGTGGGTCCAGTATTGCTCCTCGGCGGGCACCACGTCGTAATGGGCCATCAGCACGGTGGGGGCCTCGGCACTCTCGCCCGGCAGGTGGTACAACAGGCCGTTGCGCCCGATCTCCTGCAGGGTGGCGCAGGCGTGGATCCGGGGGAACCGCTCCCGGAGCAGGGTGCGGAATTTTTCAAATTCTGCCGCATCCTCGGCGGCGTGATCCCGGTCGGACACGGTCTTGCACCGGATCATAGCCGCCATATCCGCCACCACCTTTTCCCGGTCAAGGGATACGGGGGTGGGGGTCACCGCCGGGGTATCTTTCGGGCGGAACCGAAGGGTGCGTATCACAAGCACCGCCACCAGCACAAGCAGGGCGCCCAGCAGGGCATAGAGTAACGGCATCAGACCCATCCTTTCTTATACAGCAAACGGCCGGCACCCAGGGCGATCAGCACACCCACCGGCACCAGCACGCCCACCGAACCGGACAGGCTGGGCACCGCCAAAAACAGGGCAATCATAAACACCAAGGGGGCGATCGCCAGTTTGGGGTTTTTGCTGATATACACCACACCCAGACCGCCGAACAAGGCGGGCAGAATGTTGTCAAAAGCAGGTTTCAGCACCGGAGAATCCAGCACCGGGGTCAGGAAGGACAGGCCAAACACGCCCAACGCCAGAATGACGGTGGTCACAATGGAACTGGTGGCGATGGCAATGGTGGAGATGACCTCGCCCTCTTCGCTGCTGGCCTTTACCTCGGCGTTCTCCATAGCGGTCAGCGCCGCCGGCGCCTTTAAGGCGGTCAGGTTGCCGGTGACAAAGGACAGATAGGTGCCGCCCACGCCCAGCATAGGGGTATAGGTGATCACCTCGATCACGCCCACCGTCCAGAAGATGGGCGCCACGCCCAACAGACCGGTGAGCACCGCCGTCACCGCCGGCCAGGCATCAAAGGCCACGCAGATGGCCACCGGCACCATCAGCACCACCACGGCGGCGGTCCAGATCCAGATCTTTCCGTATAGGTCAGTTTTTTTCATATAGTCGCTCATAGCGGCACCTCCTTAACCGGTGATCGCAGGGGTGATGACCGTGGCAAAGGCCATCGCACCCAGCATACTGATCGTCATCGCATAAGTTTCCAACCATTTCCATCCGCATTTTTTGATCAACAGTCCGCAGACACCCATCAGCGCCGCCGACACCAACAACACAAAAATCGGAATCCACCCGGAGATGCCGGAGCGCACATCCGCAAACACCATACCCAGGAAGGCGGAAATCATACCCAGAAACAGCGAAGACATAAAAATGTCGCCCCATTTCTGGTCTTTGTTCTGCAGTTTCACCACACCGCCCCGAATCTTTTTCATCAGAATGGGGGGCAGGATGATGCTGGGCATAATGCCCAAGGTCATCACCCAGGCGATGGCGGCGTACACCTTGGGGTCGGTGACCATCTCGGACAGGGACTGGCCAAAGGCGTTGGCCGCCGACGTGGCCGCCGGCAGTTCATAGGTGATGGCGCCGATGACGCTCATCCGGATCCAGGGCAGAGGGATGCCCAAAAACTTGGACAGGGTCACCACGCCCAGCAGGAAAGAGATCGCCGGGGCGATGGTGAATACTGCCGTGGACACCACCGTCTTACGGAGTTTGCCGGTGGCGATGCCCAGTTGTTTGCCCCGGCGATAGGCACGCACCAGGAAAAACACCGACTGGGCCAGCACGAACAGAATCACCGCACCGCCGACCAGGTACATAAAGGTACCGTTGGGACTGAATTGCATACACATTCCTCCTCGCTTTACAATTGGACGGTTTCATTATACTGCAAAAAATAGCCAAATGCAACCCCGGTATATGAACCGTAAAGGGGGAAAAGTCCGGAGCAACCTTTGGTTGCTCCGGACTTGGTTATACCATATTGGCACGTTTGAGCAGAAAATACTGCTGAATAAACTCCAGCAAATACATTGACATTTGATCCTTTGTTCTTTTACCCAAAATCAAAAGCGCCTTATATAGGTACTCTTTTTCATTCAAGAAACGATTCCGTATCCACATACCTATCGTAAAATGGTACTGCCATAACTCTGCAAATTCCGTTTCCATAAATACCTCTCGGTTTTCTCGGGTCATCTCTTGTTCCAGTTGTTCCGCCACCGCCACGCATGCTTCATAAAACCGCATAATATCTCACCTCATTTTTATACTTTAGCATCAGTATACCACAAAACTTCTCAATAGTACAGCCACAGGAACTATTTTCTTTAAAAATTTGCGTATACTGAAGAAAACACAACGGTGGTGAGGATATGGAATTAAATCAAGCAGTCAGCCAACGCTTGCAAGACCTGTTGGCGGAACGTAAAATGACCTATTACCAATTGCATATCCGCAGTGGTGTGCCGAAATCCACCATAAGCAATTTGGTCAATTGTGCTTACGATTCTGTGAAACTGCGTATTCTCCACGAGATATGTCAAGGCTTGGACGTAGATTTGGTTGAGTTTTTTCATTCTCCGCTATTTAACGAGAACAACCTGGAACCGTAATAAACTTTTTTTCTAACGCCTTGGTGCAACATCACTGCACGATCCTCTTAGAAACGCATACTATGCTTCTGTTAGAAAATCTGATATACTTCATTTTCCGTCACGGCTATAAAATAACCCCGCTCTGTTCAAGAGCGGGGTTATTTTGCTTTATGCCATTCCCAACAGTTTTTTGGCGTTGCCGGAGAGGATCTTCTCCCGGGCGGTGTCCGTCAGTTCCAGACTGTCCAACAGGCGCCGTTCCATCCCGGCGGTGTGCCAGGGGCTATCGGTGCCGAACAAGATCCGGTGGGCACCGTGTTTCTCCACGATCTGCTGGGCGTAATATTTGGGCAGAGAGGCATAGCCAAAGGACACGTCCAAATACACGTTCTTGCCGCAAAGGTGGCTCAGCACCCCCTCGCCGCACTGGAGGCCGCCCCAATGGGCCGCCACCACCGGACTATCGAACCAATCCAACGCCGTGGCCAGCGCCTCCGGCATACAGCCGTAGGGCGGCGGGAATCCATAGTCCACCCCGGCGTGGAACACGGTGATCAGACCCAGTTCCGAGATCTTACGGTACAGGGGTTTCCACCGGGGGTCGTCCACCACAAAGCCCTGATAGTCCGGGTGGAGTTTCACGCCCCTCAGCCCCAGCGCCTTGATGCGTTCCAGTTCCGCAAAGGCATCCTCGCTGCCGGGGAACACCGAGCCGAAGGCAAATATATCTTTTTCATTATTGATGGCGGCGGCAAAATCGTTCACCTTTGTCTGTTGGTGGGGGTTGGTGGCGATATTCAGCACCACCGACACGTCCACCTGCTGTTCCACCATACTCCGTCTAAGCCCCGCCAGAGTGCCGTCGGTATGGGGCTCCATCCCGCCGGACACGTGGCTCAGCCGCCCCACCGCCTTTACCGCCAGCGTGTCGGGGAAGCAATGGGTATGAAAATCAATGGTCATTTCGGTCACCTCGGGGTTAGTATATCCGATTACACGGTTTCTATTTTGATCAAGGTGGTGGCGCCGGACTCGCCGGGGACACCGCCGGTGATAACGATGTGGTCGCCCTTGGAAAGCGGCAGGGTCTGTTCCGCCATCTTTTTGGCGGTGTAAAACAGCACGTCGGTGGAGGTGAATTTCTCGCACATAGCGGGGGTGACGCCCCAGGACAGGGACAGCCGCCGCCAGGTGGCCTCGTCGGTGGTCAGGCCGATGATGTCCACCGGCGCCCGGAACCGGGACACCATCCGGGCGGTCATACCCGACAGGGAACAGGCCACGATCGCCTTGGCGTCAATGTCGATGGCCATACCGCAGGTGGAGTGGGAAATGGCGTCCACCGTGTTGCGGATCTCAAAAGATGCGCTGTAAAACTTCTTGCGATAGTTGATGCTCTCCTCGGTGGTTTGGGCGATCTTCGCCATAGCCGCCACCGCCTGGACCGGGTATTTGCCGGCGGCAGTCTCGCCGGACAGCATAATGGCGCTGGTGCCGTCATAGACGGCGTTTGCCACGTCGGAGATCTCCGCCCGGGTGGGGCGGGGATTGTGGATCATAGACTCCAGCATCTCGGTGGCGGTGATGACCCGCTTGCCCAGCAGACGGCATTTGGTGATGAGTTTTTTCTGGATAGTGGGCAACCGCTCAAAGGCGATCTCGGTGCCCATATCGCCACGAGCTACCATAATGCCGTCGCAATACCCGCAGATCTCCTCGATGTTGTCCACGCCGGACTGGTTCTCGATCTTGGCGATCAACTCAATGCCGGCGGCACCCAGTTCGTCCAGATAGTTATGGATGTCGATAAGGTCCTGTTTGTCCGACACAAAGGAGCAGGCGATGAAATCCACCCCATTTTGGATGCCGAAGGCGATGTCCGCCTTGTCCTGCTGGGACAGATACACCTGCTTGAGCACCTTGCCGGGGAAACACATACTCTTCCGGTCGGAGAGTTCGCCCCCCTCCACCACGGCGGTGCGGATGTGGGGGCCGTCAATGGCGGTCACCTCAAAGGACAACAGGCCGTTGTTCAGCAGGATGGTGTCCCCCACCGCCATCTCGGCGGGCAGATTCTGATAACTGACCGACACCATCTCCCGGTTGCCCACCACCTCCTCGGTGGTGAAGGTGAAGGTGTCGCCCGGGTTGAGGGTGATCTTGCCGCCCTCAAAGGTCTTGATGCGGTATTCCGGGCCCTTGGTGTCCAGCATAATGGCGATGGGCAGCCCCAAGTCGGAGCGCACTTTTTTGATCAGATCGATGCGGCGCTGGTGATCCTCGTAGTTGCCGTGGGAAAAGTTAAGCCGGGCCACGTTCATACCGGCCTTGCACAGCCCCGCCATCACCTCGTAGGTGTCACAGGCCGGGCCGATGGTGCAGACGATTTTGGTTTTACGCATAACATACGCCCCCAGTGTAAAAGAAATCGTCTTTATTATACCACTTTTGCGACGAAATGCAATGGAAATGTGGATTTATAACATGAAAACACCCTCGAACAAATCGAGGGTGTTCTTGTAGATACCGTTGAAAAAGCCACTTATACGCTGATTCCAACATAATAGTCCTGCTCTTGGATCTCGAGGTACTTCATCCCCTCAAAGCCCAAGAACTCTTTGCCTGTTTCGGCGATCGCAGGTGCTGTGTATTGGTGCAAGACCACTTTAAATTCCTCTGTAATAATGATCTCCTCGTCACGTCAACTGACAAAATCCAGTTCCAACGCAGAGACATAGTTGCCGTTATGCAGCACCGTCACACCAACCAGACAGATGTCTTCGGGAATCGCAATGGACTTTTGACAGCCACGAAAAACAATGTCAGCCTTCATAGTTTTCCACCGATATCTTAATGTGCGTGTCCCCATCGTCCACCGTCACCAAAGGACCGGTCAGCCCCCAATCCACCATTTCCAGTGTGCCCACTACTTGCGGAAAGGCATCTTTGCCGACAATGTTCTCCAACGTTCCATTTTCAATGGCCTTTTTCATTGCCGTCACGGGGAAACGGACAGTTATATGCGTTTCCCTCGCCTTTACATCAATGAAAATCACTCTGCGGTCAATCTCCTCCTGCGATGCCTCGTGGAGCTCAGGGATCTCCCGCACACCCTCAACGATCTCAGTAACGCTAACATCCAGCACTTTTGCCAGTGTAGAGAGCGCAGCCACATCGGGATAGGAGACGTCTCGCTCCCATTTGGATACCGCCTGTGCCGTCACACACATCTTCACCGCCAATTCTTCTTGGGTCATCCCACGCCTTTTTCTGATATTGGTAATGTTTTGCCCAATCGTATTCATAATGTACCCCTTTCGTTTGAAAATTAGGTATCGTATGCATCCGATGGTTTTATTGTAACATAAATTGCGGTTGTTTCCACCGATTGTAGGTTGATTTTTGCAAAAAAACACAACTATCTGTTGATTTTCTGTCTTTGCCCACACCGAACCAACACATGGGCGGATATCATTCGCCCGTGTTATCGCTTTGCGGCCACCTCATCCGTCGGCTACGCCGCCACCTTCCCCTCGAGGGGAAGGCTATGTAGTAGCGGTTGCCCGCATTCGCTCGAAACAACAAAAAAGACCACAGACAAATGTCCGTGGTCTTTCAGCAAGGCAGGGCCTTCAGAACTGAACAAAGAAACTGTGGATAGTCTGTGAAAGAAGTGACCTTACGTGGGGCGGGCATCACACCGCACTCCACCAAAAAACGTTCGATTTCATCAACCGAATTTGTAGGTCAAGCCCTCGATCTATTAGTACTGCCAAGCTCAAAGTGTCACCACTCTTACACACGCAGCCTATCA
>CAYSRL010000030.1:0-13338 GCA_964433515.1 uncultured Ruminococcus sp. | reverse complement strand
GTATCGATGAAGATATTCTCTGACGTTGAGGACACCGCTATGAGTTCCTGGATCCTGGCGGCTCTGGAGGACTGCGTGATCCTGGGCGTGGATGTCATCAATATGTCCCTGGGTACCGCTTGCGGTTTCAGCCACGAATCCGAAGAGGAACTGCTGGACGGCGTATACGACCGGTTGCGGGATGCCGGCATTGCGGTGGTGGTGGCTGCCTCCAACAGCTACAACTCCGCCTATGGCTCCGAGGCCAACGGTAACCTGCCCCTGACCTCCAACCCCGACTCGGCCACCGTCGGTTCCCCCGGCACCTATTCCGGCACGATGTCGGTGGCGTCGGTCAGCGGCGAGGAGACCCCCTATATCACCTACAACAACACCATCATCTATTTCGACGAGGCCAACGACAACTCCGGCAAAGAAAAGGATTTCTTTGAGGCCCTGCTGGGCGACAAGGATTCTATGACGGTGGATTTCGTCAAGGTGCCCGGCGTCGGCCGTTCTGCCGACTATACCGGCCTGAACGTAAAGGGCAAGATCGCTCTGGTGCGCCGTGGCTCCAACACCTTTGAGGAAAAGGCGCTGATCGCCGAGGCGCAGGGCGCCATCGGTATCATCATCTACAACAACGTTTCCGGTGACATCAAGATGAACATCGGTGACGCCACCCTGGCGGTGTGCTCCATCTCCCAGGACGACGGCGAGGTGCTGGCGGCCGCCGGCACCGGCTCCATCGTTATTGATAAAGAGCAGACCTCCGGCCCCTTTATGTCCGACTTCTCCTCCTGGGGTCCCACCCCCAGCCTGGGTATCAAGCCGGAGATCACCGCCCACGGCGGCAACATTCTGTCTTCTGTGACCGGCGGCGGCTATGACCGTCTGTCCGGCACCTCGATGGCCTGCCCCAACATTGCGGGCGCCACCGTGCTGCTGCACCAGTATGTGGTGGAGAATTTCCCCGAGATTGCGGACAATGCCAAGGCGGTGACCGCTCTGGTCAACCGGTTGATGATGTCCACGGCGGACGTGATCATCAACACCAACGGCAAACCCTATGCGGTGCGTAAGCAGGGCGCCGGTCTGGCGAACCTGTACAGCGCCACCAACACCCCTGCCGCCATCCTCACCTATGACAAGGACGGCAACGAGATGGACACCGCCAAGCTGGAATTGGGCGACGACCCCAACAAGACCGGCGTGTACGAGATGACCTTTGCGGTGGACAACTTCGGGGATAAGAACCTGACCTACAAAATGTCTTCCTACGTGCTGACCGAGGGCGTCAGCGACACCAAGACCAATGCCGGCGAGACCACCGTCACCGAACAGGCGGTGGAACTGGAAGGCGCCAAGGTGGAGATCGTCAGCGTGGAGAACGGCACCCGCCGTGGCGACCGTGTGACGGTCCGTGCCGGCGAGCAGGCCAAGGTCACCGTCAAGATCACCCTCAGCGACGAGGACAAAGCCTATCTGGACGAGTCCTTTGAAAACGGCATGTACGTGGAGGGCTTCATCCAGCTCAACGCCATCATCGGCACCGACATCGACCTGAGCGTGCCCTATCTGGCCTTCTACGGCGACTGGACCCAGGCGCCTATGTTCGACCTGGAATATTACGACACCAACGCCGACGAATTGGACGACGGCATCGACCAGGAGGACAAATTGATGGCGGATGCCTTCGCCACCCGGGCGGTGGGCGGCATCTCTGCCGACTATGTCAGTTATCTGGGCTCCTATTATTTCGTGCAGGATCCCGACGATATGGTGATCTCCGCCAGCCGTGACTATATCGCTTTGTCCAACCAGGAGGGCTCCATCAGTTCTCTGCGGTTTGTGTGGGCGGGTATGTTGCGTGCGGCGGCCAGCATCGACATCACCATCACGGACGACGTCACCGGCAAGGTGATCTTTGAAACGGTGGAAAAGGATGTCCGTAAGTCCTATGGCGACGGCGGCACCATCCGCCCCTCCAATATCGAGATCGAGTTCGATATGAAGGAGTATAACCTGCCCAACAACTCCAAACTCACCGTCAAACTGGTGGGTCATATGGACTACGGCGAGGACGGCATCGGCGCCAACCGGAACTATACGATGGAGTTCCCCATGACGGTGGACTTTGAGGCGCCCACCGTAACCGATGTGGAGTATTATTACGAATACGACAAGACCGCCAAGAAAAACCGCCTGTATGCTAAGGTGGCGGTGTTTGACAACCACTACGCTATGTGCGGTCAGTTGGGTTATGTCATTATGGGCAAGGATGAATACGACAACGACGCTCCGGAACTGATGGCCTTTGAGCAGTATATGACCCCCATCTATTCCAAGGAGAACAGCACCACCTATGTGACGCTGGAGTTGACCGATTACATCTATCAGATCAAGGAATACTCCGTCAACAAAAACTCCTTTGTCTTTACCACCTACGACTATTGTCTGAACTACGCTTCTTACGAGATCCGTCTGCCGGATACTTACGAGGACTTCTATTTTGAGGGCCTGGAAGAGGGTCTGACCCTCAGCCCCAACGAGGTCTTCACCCTGGAGCCCTATGTCACCCCCGCCACCGCCTGGAGCGAACTGTTGGAGGTCAAGTCCTCCAAGCCCAGCGTGGTCCGTGTGGTGAACAACAAACTGGTGGCGGCAAAAGCGGGCACCGCCACTATCCGTGTGGACGACCCCAATTCGGATAAAAAGTACTCCTTTACCGTCACGGTGCTGGGCGAGGATGACGAGGGTTATCGCCGCTACGATAAGTCGGTGGCGGATATGTTCATCCTTACCGGTTACCAGACCCAAAAGGCGTACTACATACTGGAAAACGAGGATAAGGACATCGGCGATACCGGCGACTACCGGTTCTTCGAGGGCAACTACAGCCTGTCGATGTACCCCTCCGAGTCGGTGGCTCTGCTGTACGACCTGGATCCTTACTATCCCTCCGACACCACCATTGAGTACGAATCCAGCAACGAAAACATCGTTAAGGTGACCTCCGCCGGTGCGGTCACGGCGGTCTCAGAGGGCTTTGCCTCGGTTACCGTCAAGGTGATGCAGAACGGCAAGAGCACCTATTATTCCGAGACGGTGTCGGTAGAGGTCAAGGACCCCT
This sequence comes from uncultured Ruminococcus sp., assembly GCA_964433515.1. Lineage (GTDB taxonomy): Bacteria > Bacillota > Clostridia > Oscillospirales > Acutalibacteraceae > UBA5905. The sequence goes on along the minus strand of CAYSRL010000030.1, from coordinate 10,226 downwards.
ACGATGTCACCGGCGGTATACTGAATCACTATTACGGTCTGGGCGGCCTGGTGGAGATCCCTGCCCGCCTGAAACTGAAAGAGATCGGCAACTTTGCTTTTGCCAACTACGATTATGTGGAGAAGACCGAAGAGGAACTGGCACGGGATGACCGGGAATCCACCAAACAGTGGTATATCGGTGACGGCACCATCACCAAGGTGGTGATTCCCGAGGGCGTGGAGAAGATCAACGCCTATGCCTTTGCTAACCTGACCGCTCTGGAGGAGGTCGTGCTGCCCTCCACCCTGACCGCTATTGAATACGGCGCTTTTGTCAACTGTACGGCGCTGAAAAAGATCACCTTTAGCGGCGAGAACAACGTCATTATTATCAACCAGCACGCCTTTGAAGGTTGCGACCTGGAGGGCAAACTGGAATGGCCCTCTGCCTGTGTGATCTCCGATTATGCCTTTGCCGGCAATATGGATCTGGAAGAGGTGGTCACCGGTGACAGCCTGCTGTCCATCGGTCAGTACGCATTTGCCGGTTGCAAAAAGATGGAGTCGGTCACCGTCACCGCCAAATTGGTGAAATACGGTGCCTACGCCTTCACCGGCTGTGAAAACCTGAAAAAGTTCACCGTGAATGCCGCCGTTCTGCCGGAGGGTATGTTCTACCAGTGTGAGGATATGACCGAAGTCACCATCGGCCCCGACGTGAACGAGATCGGCGAGTTTGCCTTCCTGGAGACCGGCATCACCACCATTGAGGTGCAGTCCGGCAGCAAGGCGTTCAAGGCCGACAAGAACCCCTATGTCCTGTCTGCCGACGGCAAGACGCTGGTGGCGGTGGCCCCCACCGTCACGGGCAAGGTGGATGCCACGACCTTTGGCGGCGGCACGATCACCGGGATCGCCGGCGGCGCCTTCTCTCACAACAAGAAGGTCACCCAGGTCAACCTGCCGGAGGTCACCGAGGTGGGCGATTACGCCTTTGGTTCCTCCAAGGCGGTGGAGAAGGTCACTCTGGGCGAGTTGACCTATGTGGGTGAATACGCCTTCTTCGAGACCGCTATCACCGAACTGCCGAAATTTACCGCCAAGACCGAGATCGGCCGTTACGCTTTTGCGTTCACCGCCATCACCTCTGTCACCGTCCCGGATGAGATGGAGGTGGCCGAGGGTGTGTTCAGCGAGTGCGCTCAGTTGGAGACCGTGGTCGTGGGCGACAACGTCACGTTGGGCAAATACGCCTTTGGTATGGATAAGGATTCCGCCTTTAAGGTGAAGCGCACCGACATCGACGGCAAGCGGTATTTCTTCTATGAGTTCAGCACCAACCTGAAAGAGGTCACCATCGGCAAAAACGCCGACATCGGCGAGACCGCCTTCACCAACCACGCCAGCATAGAAAAGGTGACGTTGGGCGAGGGTGCCAAACTGGGCAAGATGGCGTTCTACAACAACGCCAGCCTGGCGGAGATCGACCTGTCTGCTGTTGTGGAGATCGGCGATTACGCCCTGTCCGGCGACGTGTATTATATGTGCCTGGATGACCAGATGAGCATTGCGGCGGTGGACAGCAACGGTTACTATATGTATACCTACCACGCTCCCCGCATCACCAGCGCCAACCTGACCGCCGCCAAGAGCATCGGCGAATACGCCTTTGCCTATTGCCGGGATATGGTCAGCGTCAAATTGGGTGACGAGATCGACGAGATCAAGCAGTACACCTTTGCCGGTTGTTCCGGCTTGACGACCGTCAACCTGAACGGCATCCAGACGGTGGGCGACTATGCCTTCGCCGAGTGCGGCAGTCTGAAAAAGGCGGATCTGTCCGCCGCTGAGAAGATCGGCGAATTCGCTTTCGTGTATAACCGGGCGCTGAAAGAGGTTACCTTTAATCCCAAGGGCGCTACCCTGGGCGAGGGTGCATTCTCCTATTGCGACGTGCTGAAAAAACTCACCAATATGGGCAACCTCACCGAGATCGGCGATTATGCCTTTGCCTATTCTGCTTTGACCTCTGCCGACCTGACCGATGCGGTGAAGATCGGCTCCCACGCCTTCCTGAAGGAGGAATACACCGCCTTTAAGGTGACTCTGGGCGAGGATCTGGAGAGCCTGGGCGACAACCCCTTCGCTATGTGCGTGATAAGCCCCTTCACCTCCACCGAAGAGCGGAAAGAGGGGGGCAAGACCGTCACCGAGACGGTTTCCACCTATGACATCAGCAGTGATGTGACGGTGGTGGACGGCTCCTTGTATTGCAAGGTGCCCAACGGTCTGGAACTGATCACGTATCTGGGCACGGATCAACTGAACGCTACGGTGGCCGAGGACACCGTCCGTGTGTCGGCTATGGCGTTTACCGGCAGCGAGGTGAAGTTGGTGACCCTGCCCGCCACGGTGGCCGCCGTGGGCCACAAGGCCTTCTATGATTGCAAGGATCTGGAGATGGTGGTGTTCAACAGTTACAACGCCCCCATTCTGGAAGAGGAGTATGACCCCTCCTATTACGAGAGTTATACCCATATCCCGGGCACCGGCGACTACGGCACCTATAACGATTATGACGGCACCGAGGTGTCCATCGTCGGCGAGGGCATTATCCCCTATTATATGTGGAATGCCACCGGCGGCATCTATTCCAACGTGTTCTATGGCGCCAACTTCAAGAACTATGTTGGTTACGTCAAGGATAAGGTGGCGATGATCCGTCCCACCAACGGCGTGGGTTACGACACCTATATCTACAACCACTATTTCAATATGCAGCTGGACGGCACCATTGCCGCCGACGCCACCACGATGGCGGCCATCAAGGCCATTAAGGCGTTGCCCGCCAAGGTGACTGCCGAGCACCGGTCTCTGGTGGAGACGGCCCGTGCCGCCTATAACAAGATCGCCACCGTGCTCCAGCAGGGTCTGGTCAGCAACTATGCCGACCTGGTGACCGCTGAGCAGCGTCTGGCCGCTCTGGACAAGGAGGAGACCCCCACGGAGGAGTCCGTCCCCGAAGAGAGCAACGGCTGGGTGCTGTGGCTGGTGATCGGTCTGCTGTTGGCCGGTCTGCTGGCTGTGGCCGGTGCGGTGCTGTACCGCATCAAGAAGGGCACCTTGACCCCGGCGGACATCGCCAACTGGTTCAAGGCGTTCCCCGGTAAATTCGTGGCCTTCTGCAAGGCGTTCCCCGGCAAGTTCGTCAACTTCTGCAAGGCGTTCCCCGGTAACTTTATCCGGTTCTGCAAAGCCGTTCCCGGCTTCCTCAAGGCTCTGCCCGGCAACATCAAGCGGGCGGCCCTGTGGCTGTGGGCGGCGCTGAAAAAAGGCTGGAACTGGGTGCGCCCCTATCTGCTGATGGCGCTGACCTTTATTATTAACCTTTATAATAAGGTGGCGCCGGCGGTGTCCGGCTTCTTCAAGAAGTTGTTCCCCGCCAAGAAAAAGGCACCCTCTGCCGAGCAGATTTCTGCCGAGCAGATTTCTGCTGAGCAGCCCTCTGCTGAGCAGTCCGCTGCTGAGCAGCCTTCTGCTGAAGAGGCGGAGGAGGCTCCTGCGGAGGAGATCCCGGCGGAGGAAAAGCCGATGGCGCTGAACGACGCCATCGCCCCGGTGATCATCGAAACGGTGGAGGAGACCCCCGCCGAGGAGATTTCCACCGAGGAGGTTCCTGCTGAGGAAACTCCCGTTGAGCAGGCTCCTGTTGAGGAATCCCCCAAAAAGAAGACCCGCAAGCCCTTTCCGTGGCGTGTGATCGGTCTGTCCTTGCTGGCTGTGGCCGGCGTGGCGGCGGTGGCGGCCTTGGTGATCAGCCTGCTGAACAGCAAGGGCGACCCCACCCCCTATGAGCAGAACGATCTGGACAACTACACCGTCAGCGTGCGGTTCGACGCCAACGGCGGCGAATTCACCACCGGCGTGTCGGTCATCACCGATGCCTATAACATTTCCGGCCTGCAGACCGGAGCAGACGGTAAGGTGTCTATTCCCCTGCGTTCTCCCGACCACGAAAGCCGTGGCAACGAGAAGTTCACCGCCGCTAAGAGCGGGCAGATGTTGGTGGGCTGGTACGCCACCCGTACCGCCTCCGGCACCGATGCCGAGGGCAACACCACCTACACATACAGCGACCCGTGGGATTTTGACACCTCCCGGCTGTCCCTGGCCGCCGATGGCAGTTACACCGCCACCGAGCCCCAGATGACGCTGTATGCGGTGTGGGCGCCGCAACTGGTGGTGGAATTCTATTCCTGCGACGCTCCCGACGAAAAGTTGGGCACCCACGTGATGGACACGGTGGGCGGCACCATCACCGTCCCCGCCTGGGACGAGGAGACCGGCGCTATGGAGATGTACAACTTCCCCAAGCGCAACGACTATACCTTTGAAAAGGCGTATCTGGATGCCGCCGGCACCCAGCCGGTGGATACCGCCACCCTGACCCACCCGGGTCAGGTGAATGCGGCGGACGGCACCGTCACCGACGGCGTGCTGAAGGTCTACATCCAGTGGCAGGAAGGCAACTGGTATCACATCTACAACGCTGAGCAGTTTGCGGATAACGCCAGCGTCAACGGCAGTTATGTGTTGCACGCCGACCTGGACTTCTCGGAAGAGAATTGGCCGAGTTCCCTGATGTACGGTAACTTCACCGGCACCATTCTGGGTAACGGCCACACCATTCGCAATGTAACCCTGGCTCAGACCAACAATTCCAAGGTCAACGCCGGTCTGTTCGGCAGTCTGGCGGATACGGCGGTGATCCGTGACCTGACCCTGAGCAACATCACCTTTACCATCCAAAAAGGCGCCCGTATGGCGGGCACCTCCTATGGCCTGCTGTGCGGCTCTCTGTCCGGCAAGGCCGCTTTGGAAGGCTTGACCGTCACCGACAGCCACCTGCAGATCGATTCCGGCGCCTATTTTGCCACCGACGACTATGTCATCGGCCTGCTGTGCGGCAGCGGCAAGACCGGCGACATCGACCTGTCCGGTATTGACTGCACCGTGGTGGGGGATGAGCCCGCAACATACAAGGTTCAGGTAACCGATAATACGGTAACCTTGGAAAAAGAAGAATAATCACCCCGCAATCCCGAAATTTATCAAAAGGAGCGAATGATTGTGAAACGTAAAATTCTCAGTTTGGTGCTGTGCCTGGCGTTGTGTGTCGGTATGGTGCCCACCCTGACCGGCTGCAGCAGCGCTGTGGACGCCTTCGTGGTGATGACCGACCAGCTGGACGGTCTGTTTAACCCCTTCTTCTCCACCTCTGCGGCGGACGGCACCATCGTGGCTATGACCCAGATCGGTATGCTGTCCTCCAAGTATGTGGACGGCAAGGTGGAGGTGGCCTATGGCGACGATGAGGCCGTGGTCACCAAGGATTACGAGATCGTGGAGAACGCCGACGGCACCACCTCTTACTATTTCGTGCTGAAAAACGGCATCCAGTTCTCCGACGGTCACCCCCTGACTATGGAGGACGTGCTGTTTAACTACTACGTCTATCTGGATCCGGTGTATACCGGCTCCAACACCCTGTATTCCACCGACATTCTGGGTCTGGCCGAGTACCGCACCCAGACGGTGGGCTCTGCCACCGACGGCAGCGACGACCTGATCTCTTCTCAGGCCTCCAGCCGTGCTGCCGCCCGTATCAACGAGCTGGTCAACCTGTTCCAGTCTGAGTTGAAGGCATCCTCCACCAAGGAAGTGTCTTACCAGACGATGAAGACCGCTATTGCCGGCCATTCTGTGTCCTCCGGTTACCAGTCCGCCATTTCCAACGACCCCTCTGAGGTGAGCGCCTCCACCCTGCTGATGGACTATGAGACCACTTTGAAGATGTTCAAAGAGGAGTTGGGCGACGACTATGAGGGCTCTCAGGAGTCCTTCACCGACGAGCCTTATAAGTCCCACGAGGAGTTCCAGGACGAGATCTTCAAGTTTATGTTCACCGAGGGTTATGTGGAGGTGGAGTATGCTGAGGACGAAGAGGGCAAGAAGGATCGCACCCAGATCCAGTCCCTGACCCGCCTGTATCCCGATAGCATCACCAGCAAGGAAGAGGCTATCGAGTATATCTACAACGATAAGATCGCCCGTGAACTGGATATGATCCTGTATTACTGGGCCACCGGCACCAAACTGCAGACCGAGTATGCCGCCAAGGCCAAAGAGGTCATCCTCCACGAGAATATGGGCGATGACGATTCTCTGGCTGTGCAGAACATCTCCGGCATCGTGTCCCTGGGTCACTCCGAGGAGGCCGGCAGCACCGTCACGGTCAACGGCACCGATTATAAGGTTGCCTCCGGCCACAACGCCGACGGCACCGTGACCAATGCCGACGAGTATGACGTGCTGAAGGTGACCATCAACGGCGTGGACCCCAAGGCTATCTGGAACTTTGCGCTGACCGTGGCTCCCCAGCACTACTATGGCGAGGGCAGTTCTGTGGCGATGGATATCGCCAACAACAAGTTCGGCGTGGAGTTTGCCAATTTCGACTTTATGAGCGGCATCATCCAGTCCACACGGAACGTGAGCGTTCCTATGGGCGCCGGCGCTTATAAGGCTACCAACCGTGACAACGGCGATAACCCCTCATCCACCGATTTCTACAACAACAACGTGGTGTATTTCAAGGCCAACGAGTATTTCAACACCGTGGGCACCGGCATTGAGAACGCCAAGATCGAAAAGGTGCGCTATCAGGTGGTTTCCTCCAACAACGCCATCGGCGCTCTGCAGAGCGGTTCTGTCCACTATATCAGTCCCGCTCTGACCAACGACAACTATGAAAAACTGCAGGATATGAGCAAGGATGGCTACAATATGCTGTCCACCGACCAGTTGGGTTACGGTTATATCGGCATCAACGCCTCCAAGATCAACGACCTGAACCTGCGTAAAGCCATTATGTGTGCGATGAACACGGCTCTGGCTCTGGACTATTACCGTGCCGGTACCGCCGAGCAGATCTTCTGGAATATGTCCAAGGTGAGCTGGGCCTATCCCGACACCGAGGAAAACGGCCACGACTATCCCCAGTATGGCCCCTGGAGCGAGGACATCGCCCGCAGCAACATTGAGAAGTATATGCAGGAGGCCGGTGTGTCCGAGGGCAGCAGCGACCTGAAGGTCACCTTCACCATCGCCGGTTCCACCCTGCAGGATCACCCCACCTATAAGGTGTTCCGTGATGCCGCCGCCCTGCTTAACAGTATGGGCTGGGAGATCACCGTGGTGTGCGACACCCAGGCTCTGACCAAGATCTCCACCGGTTCTCTGGCCGTGTGGGCGGCCGCCTGGGGCTCTGCTCTGGATCCGGATATGTACCAGGTCTATCACAAGAATTCCACCGCCACCAGCACCAAGGCTTGGGGCTACGATTTCCTGAAGAACAGCGGCACCAGCGAGGAGTTGGGCATCCTGGACGACCTGTCCGAGTTGATCGATGCCGCCCGTGAGACCAACGACCAGGACGAGCGTGCTGAGTTGTATCAGGAGGCTATGGGCTATGTGCTGGATCTGGCGGTTGAGTTGCCGGTGTATCAGCGTGACGTGCTGTACGCCTATAACGCCAACGTCATTAAGGCTGAGAGCCTGCCCTCTGAGGTGAACCCCTATTCCTCTCCGCTGGATCGCATCTGGGAGCTGGAATTCGCTGATTGATGAAATGCCACCGGGGGAGGGGTGATCCCTCCCCCGACAGAAAAGGACGAAGAGCTTATGTTAAAATATATAGCCAAACGATTGGGTTACGCCATTCTGGTCCTGCTGGGCGTTTCGCTGATCATCTATTTTCTGACCCGACTGATGCCCATCGACTTTGTCCGGGATAAAGTGGTGGCGATGCAGACCTCCGGCGCCGTGGTGACCGCCGAACAGGTGGACCAGATGTATAAAGCCTACGGTCTGATCGAGGATGCCACCCCCTGGCAGATCTTCGAGGGTTATTTGAGTTGGTTGGGCGATCTGTGCCGTTTGGATCTGGGCACCAGTTTCAAATACGGCATTCCGGTGGCGCAGAAGATCTCGATGCATATGGGCATTTCCTTTATGATTGCCTTGATCGCCACCATTTTCGAGTTCCTGATCGCCATCCCCCTGGGCATCACCGCCGCCACCCATCAGTATAGTCTGCGGGATTATGTGGTGACCGTGCTGGTGATGATCGGTATCTCGTTGCCCTCCTTCTTCTTCGGCAATATGCTGAAAAGTTGGCTGGCGCTGAAACTGGGGTGGTTCCCGCCCACAGGACTGACCAACGAGGCGTCCAATATGCCTTTGCTGTTGGATTGGGCCCACCACGCTTTTATTCCGATCCTGACGGTGGTCATTTTGTCCATCGGCGCCCGGATGCGTATGACCCGTACCAATATGCTGGAGGTTATGAACTCCGACTATATCCGCACCGCCCGGGCCAAGGGTCTGTCCGAGCGTAAGGTCATCTACAAGCACGCCTTCCGCAACACGCTGATTCCGTTGGTGACCTCTATGGCGGGTCTGCTTCCCAGCCTGTTCTCCGGCGCCATCATCACCGAGCAGGTGTTTGACCTGCCCGGTATCGGTAACATCGCCCTGCAGGCGATGAACGCCGGCGACATCCCCTTTATTATGGGTTACAATATGTTCCTGGCCGCCTTGAGCGTGATGGGCATCCTGCTGGCCGACCTGATGTACGGTCTGGTGGATCCCCGTGTGAAACTGGAGTGAGGAGGGTAGACAATGGATCAACTGGAATTGAAAGAAAAAGACATTCAGGAGACCCCTGAATCTACCCCGATGGACAAAAACGTCCGGCTGATGTCCCCCAACCAGATGCTGATTCGCCGCTTTTTCCGCTCCAAACTGAGCGTGGTGGGTCTGGTGATGGTGGTCAGCCTGTTCCTGTTCTGTTTTGCCGGCCCCTTGGTGTATACCGCCTGGGGCGAGACCGACCTGGACGAGAGCGGTAAGACCGATTATATGGTGTCCGAATACACCTATACGGAGGATGGGGTCACCTATACGGTACACCAGACCAACGAGAAGACGCTGAAGGACAATTTCCTGTCTGCGCCTTCTGCCCGGCACCCTCTGGGCACCGATGACCAGGGCTACGACGTGCTGGCCCGTCTGATGTATGGCGGCCGCATTTCCTTGCTGGTCAGTTTTCTGACGGTGTTTCTGCTGACCATTTTCGGCGTGTTGCTGGGCGGTATCGCCGGATATTTCGGCGGCTGGGTGGACAACGTGATTATGCGTATTTGCGACGTGCTCATCTGTTTGCCCGGCATTCCGATCTTGCTGATCGTCAGTTCCGCCATCGACGGCTGGGTCGAGTTGGGAATGATCCAGGAGAGTTGGCGTATCTACATACTGATGACCTTCCTGACCTTTATCTCCTGGCCGGGCACCGCCCGCCTGGTGCGTGGTCAGATCCTCTCCCTGCGTGAGCAGGAGTTTATGGTGGCGGCAGAGGCTATGGGTTATTCCACCGGCCGCAAGATCTTCAAGCACCTGGTGCCCAACGTAATGCCTCAGCTGATCGTCCAGATGACCCTGTCCTTGGGCAGTATGATTCTGTACGAGTCCACCCTGTCCTATTTGAATATGGGTGTTAAGGCGCCCTATACCGCTTGGGGTTCGATGATACAGATCATCACCACCAACACGGAAATTCTGGAGAACCATTTGTATGTGTGGGTTCCCGCCGGTGTGTGCATCGTCATCGCCGTGCTGGGCTTCAACTTTGTGGGCGACGGACTGCGTGACGCCCTCGACCCGAAAGGCAGGCGATGATCGTGGCTGAGAAGAAAACCAGTAAAAACTATCTGACCGGCCGTGAGATCCGTGCCATTGCCAAGGCCAACCAGAAAGAGATCAAGCGTCTGGAGGCCTATAAAAACCGCAAAGCCCCCGAGAGCGAGTTTCTCACCCGGATGAAGAACCCCGACAACATTCTGGAGATCGAGGATCTGCACACCTATTTCTACACCGAACAGGGTGTGGTCAAGGCGGTGAACGGCGTGTCCTACGATGTGCCCAAGCACTCCGTGGTGGGCGTTGTGGGCGAGTCCGGCTGCGGTAAGTCGGTGACCAGTATGTCGGTGATGCGGCTGATACAGGGCCCTGCCGGTCAGATTGCGGACGGTTCCATCCGGTTCCAGTCCTATGACTATAAAAGGGATGCCAAGGGCAAGCCCGTTAAAAACGAGGACGGCTCCTTGGCGATGGAGGAGAAGATCT
>CAYSRL010000029.1:0-13371 GCA_964433515.1 uncultured Ruminococcus sp. | reverse complement strand
TTGTTACTGCCCGAGGAGGTACAGCCGGTACCGCCGCAGATCAGAACATGAGCTCGAATCATAGTTGATTACCTCCTCGTTTTTTACAGATTGGCGTTGCCAATGGTATACTCAGCAACCGGGTTGCCGCCCTTCAGGTGCTCTTCCACCACACGGGCAACCTTATCGGCGGTCATCTTCACATAGGTGACCTTCTCTTTACCGGCCTCAAAGACCTCCACGACAGGCTCATACTGGCAGATGCCGATACAGCCGGTCTGGGTGACGGTGACGCTGGCGGTCAGACCGGCGGCATTCACCTGCTCCACAAAGGCGCTCAGGACAGGACGGGCGCCGGCGGCAATACCGCAGGTAGCCATACCCACCACAACACGCTTCTCGCCGGAGCCTTCACGCAGAGCGACCTTGCCCTGCATCTTCTCCTTGATGGCCTGGAGTTCTGCTAACGATTTCATAGTATATCTTCCTTTCCTAATAATGTCTTTGCTGATGATATCTTATGTATTGCAAGGTCACTCAGCGGTGTACTGGTCGCTGAGATAACCCGATATCCATTGTAACACCTCAAACTCTGCCAGAGAGACCTCGCCGAGTATCTCCCGCAGATCACGGGTGTCCAGTTGGGCCGTCCGACCGTCGGACAGCCGGTGGACAAACAGAAAATCTGTGTCCGGGTGTCCCTGTATCAGGGTGACCACCGTCCCCACCAGGTCGCCCAAAGGGGGACAATCGATGTGGTCGGTGTGAAAGGTTGCCGTCACGGTGGTGCCGTGGTCGGCGGGGTGTGTGTCCTTGTGGCGGGATTCTACCGTCAGCGCACCCCCGGTCTGCTGAGCCGCCAAACGCAATAAAGGCAGTCCCAGCCCCACCGGTCGGGTGGTGCGGGTGGTATAAAAGGGGTCGGTGACGCTTTTCACCGCCTCCTCGGTCATACCGCAGCCGTCGTCCGCCACCTGGAAGGTGAGCACACCCTCCTGTTCGGTCAGCAAAAGCCTGGTCAGGGTGGCCCCGGCCTTCACCGAGTTTTCGGCAATATCCAACAGGTTCAGGGATAATTCTTTCATAAGCCCCTCCGCAGTATCTCAATGAGGTTCTGCCGCACCAGCGCCGACGAATAGGGTTCGTCCGGGATCTCCAGCCAAGCAGCCTTATCCCGGATATCCCACAGCACGTGGGCGTCCGAGCCGATCACCACTCTCGTCCCCTCCGGGACGTGGATCTGCCGGTATTCCGCCTCCTTATCCGGGTCGTGGAGTTCCACGGTGGGATAAGGGGTGTCCGGGGGCAGAAAACCCAAGGTGGCGATGATGCCGTTGGCCTGCCGGTCGATGTGGGCGGGATAGCACACCCCGCCGTACTGCTCCGCCAGCCGGGGAGCCTCCTCCACCGACACGGTGGTGGCGTTGGATAACAGGTCCGGCTCGATGCCGATCACCTCGTCCTCGCCGTTCATCACCCATTGGTCGCCGAAAATATCGGTGCGGTTGGGGATCTTTATCCGCCGGCCATCGATCACCCGGTCAAATTCCATCGCCGCTTCCAGCGTGGGGAACAGGCACACCATATGGATGTCCTCGGCGGTGGTCAGTTCCATCCCGGGCACCGGGATGATGCCCTGCTTTTTCGCCGCCTCGAAAAAGGCGGGACAGTTGCGGCAGGTGTTGTGGTCGGTGAGGGCCATCACTTGCAGACCTGCCAGCACCCCCATCCCCACGATGTTGTTGGGGGTCGAGTCGTTATCCCCGCAGGGGGACAGACAGGAATGGATGTGCAGGTCGTAGTAATACCGGCTCATAACAGCCGGCTCAGCCCCAGGGCCGTTTCATAGGCGCTGTGAGGGCTGGTCAACAGGTTGATGCCCTTTTCCGCCGCCAGTTGGGTCACGCCCTCGTCGGGCACGACCCCCTCCGCCAGCAGGATGCAGGCGGTGTCCGCCAGCGTGGCCACCGCCACGATGTTGCGGTTGGACATAATGGTGATCCAGGCCTCGCCCTCGCCGGCACGGCCCATCACCCAACTGAGCAGGTCGCCGATATAGACGCCGGAGATCTCCCGGTCGCCATCCGGCAGAGCGTGAGCGGTCAAGGTCAACTTATCCGCCAGTTCTTTAACGGTCATTGGTCACCCTCCTTTGGCTGGACACGGCACAGCAGACAGCCGTCCGCCGGGGCATCCCCCCGCACCACATCCTCGGCAAACGCCCGGCAGGTGGGGGCGCCGCAGGCGGCACAGTCCACACCCGGCAGTTGGTTGCGGAGCGTCTGTATCTCCGCCATCATCCGCATCGACTGGGCGATGCTGCCGGACAGTTGGGAAATGGGCTGGTATTCCGGCATCTCCTCAAAGAAATAATCCTCGGGGATAAACTGTTCTTCCGGGGAGAGGAAATTCCGGGACACCGGCAAAAACCGCCGGAGATTCTGGAGTTTTGCCCGGGCGATAAAGGGGTTCTGAACCGTCAGGACCCCGCCCACGCACCCGCCGGTGCAGGCGTTAAGTTCCACAAACTCCAGTTGGGGAATACTGCCGTTTTCGATCTCATCCAGCACCCGGCTGACATTCTCGATGCCGTCCGCCGCCAGATAACTGTCGTTGAACAGGGCGGATGCCTCGCCGCCGCTGGAAGCCCAACTCACCCCGATGATACCGGAGGAGGACAGGTCTTCCGGCTGGGAGTCGGAGGACATCACGTTGATCAGTTGGAAATAGATGTCGCTCATAGGCACCACCACATCCACCTGGCTCTTGTAACTGCCGAAGCCGTTTTTCACATAACTGGCTTTGGCGGGACAGGGGGAGATGAAGCAGACCCCGATCTCCTCCGGTTTCAGTTCCGGGTGAGCCTTTTCGGCCTGTTCCCGGGCCAGTTTGGCCGCCAACTCCATAGGGGGTAACAGCCGCAGCACGTTATCCTCCAGAGAGGGGAACCGCAGAGAGATCAGTCTCGCCACCACCGGGCAGGCGGTGGAGATGACCGGTTTGCGTACACCGGGGGTGCTCAGGTATGTCCGGGTATAGGCGGACAGCAGTTCCGCCGCCTTGGACACCTCGTAGACATCGTCAAATCCGATCTGTTTCAGACCGGTCAGCACATAGTCCACGTCGTCCAGATTCTCGAACTGGGCGTACAGGGACGGTGCCGGCAGAGCGATCTTCCAACGATAGCGGTCCATATCGGACAACTTGTTGCAGACCGCTTTTTTCGCTTTCTGAGGGCAGGTGCGGATGCACTCGCCGCAGTCGATGCACCGCCCCTCGTTGATGACCGCCCGTCCGTCACGGATGCGGATGGCCTCGGTGGGGCAGTGGCGCACACAGGTGGTGCAACCGATGCACTTGTCCGGGGAAAGCAAAACAGAATGCTCGTATGTATTCATAGCGAACCTTCCTATTGTGTTAGTGCGAAGCCGGTGGAAAAGCCCCCTTTACACAAGAGAGGCAGGCCGCTGTTGCGGCTTTTCGCTCCGACCTCGTTGGTGGACGTTTTACACCAAATGGACCCGCATCGTCACGGTGGTGCCAACCCCCACGGTGGACTGAATGTCCATATAGTCCGTATAGCGCTTCATATTGGGCAGACCCATACCGGCGCCGAAACCCAACGAACGGATGGTGTCCGGGGCGGTGGAATAGCCCGCCTGCATCGCCTTATCAATGTCGGCGATACCGGGACCCGTATCCTTCAGAATGATCTCGATAGCCTCCTCGGTCACCCGCACCTCGGCCTCTCCGCCGCCGGCGTGGATCACCATATTGATCTCGCCCTCATACATAGCGATGGACACCCGCCGGATGATCTCTGCGGGAATGCCCAGCCGCCGCAGGTCCTTTTTCACCTGCACCGAAGCCTGGCCGGCTGAGGTGAAATCGTCCCCGTCTACGTGAAAACGAAAAGACAAGGCCTCACTCATACCGCTTACTCCTTTGCTTTATTCCCGACAAGCCCGTTGGAATAGAGTATTCCGCAGGCCTCATACAGCCGCTTGGGGGTGGCCAGCAGCACGATGCCGCTTTCCTCCGCCAACTCGATGATCTCGGGGGTGGGTTGTTTGGACCGGACAAAGACGATGCAGTGCATATCCATCATCTCGGCGGTGCGCACCACCTGGGTGTTCACCAGACCGGTGAGCAACACCGCCTGGTCCTTGACATAGGCCAGCACGTCGCTCATCATATCGCTGCCGCAAGCGGAATACACGTGGTCGCCCAAACGGTCCTCGCCGGTGAGCACCTGGGCGCCCAACAGCTCTCGAATGGTCGAAATCTTCATCGATTTTCTTCCTTACTGTTTTGGATTGTTTTCGTCAGTGGTTACTCAGCGTATTTCGCCAGAATGTCGTCCACGTCTTTGGCGGTCAGACGGCCGTACACATCCTCGTTGACGGTCAGAACCGGAGCCAGACCGCAGGCGCCGATGCAACGGCAGGCAGTCAGGCTGTATTTGCCGTCGGGGGTGCACTCGTCGGCACCGATGCCCAGACGCTCGCTCAATTTGTCAAAGATCTCGCCGGCACCCTTAACGTAGCAGGCGGTACCCAGACAGACAGAGATGTTGTACTTGCCCTTGGGGGACAGAGCGAACTGAGCATAGAAGGTGGCAACGCCATAAACCTTCTCCAGCGGAACGCCCATACCGTCGGCGATCATCTTCTGCACCTCGATGGGCAGATAGCCGTAGATGTCCTGGGCCTTCTGCATAACGCCCATCAGCATACTGGGATCCTGCTTGTTTTCAGCAATGATCTGCTTGAGCTGGGCCTCCTGCTCCGGAGTGCCGTTAAAGGGGAGAGAACTGATTTTCTTTTGCATAGTGGCTTTTCCTCCTTGGTATTGGTTTGTCCGCCCAACCCCACAGCCGCCACCCCGGGAACCGCTCTGAAAGAGCCGTCCGAAAGGGGGGAAGACCCGTTTTTGGGCGCACAGAATAGACCTGTGCAGAATGCACTAAGCATACTATACCATATATATAAAAAGAATGCTAGTGGTTTTCGCAAAAATCTTGATATTTTTTTCACAATTTTGCGGGGTTTTGGGGATTTTGGAGATAACCGGGGGGCAGACATCCGGGTTTACCTCCCCCTTGTCAGAGAAGGTGCCCTGCCCCAGTCGGTACAAAGTCGTAGGGGAGGATCTCTGTGCCCTCCCGGTCTGTTTCTCTGCAAAAGAAAAAGCAGGGTTTTCACCCTGCCTTGCTCATCGGTTATTAAACTCCTTCAGGCCTCGTTGCGCCTCCCGCTTCATATCCCGTTTGGCGGCATCCTCCCGCTTGTCGTACAATTTCTTGCCCCGGCACAGACCCACCTGCACCTTCACCCGGCTGCCCTTAAAATACAGGGACAGGGGGATGAGAGAATACCCCGCCTGTTTGGTGACACCCAACAGGCGCATGATCTCCCGCTTGTGCATCAAGAGTCTCCGCACCCGGAGGGGATCCCGGTTGAAAATATTGCCCTTATCGTAGGGGCTGATGTGCATACCGTTGACAAACAACTCGCCGTCCACCACCGAGCACCAGGCATCCTTCAGGTTCACGCCCCCTTGCCGGAGGGCTTTCACCTCGGTGCCGCACAGTTCGATGCCCGCCTCAAAGGACTCCTCCACGAAATAATCGTGAAAGGCCTTGCGGTTTTCGGCAATGGTCTTGTTGCCGTTTTTCTTTTGTTCTGCCACTGGCGAAAACCTCCTTTCGGAAAAGTGCGCACCGTCTATCGCCTTCCCTGACAAGGGGAGGCAGGTGGGCGTTTCCCATTCTTACAGCTCGTTTCGTCCCTCCAGCGAGCGGGACAGGGTGACCTCGTCGGCGTATTCCAGGTCGCCGCCCACCGGGATGCCATAGGCAAGCCGGGTCACCTTAATGCCCAAGGGCTTGAGCAGGCGGGACAGGTACATAGCGGTATAATCCCCCTCCACCGTGGGGTCGGTGGCCATGATCACCTCGGTGACGGTCTCGTCCTCCAGCCGGTGAAGCAGTTCCTTCACCCGCAGTTGGTCGGGGCCCCGGCCATCCATAGGGGAGATGGTGCCGTGGAGCACGTGGTATAACCCGGTATATTCCCGGGTGCGCTCAAAGGCCAACACGTCCCGGGGATCCTCCACCACACAGATGACGGAACCGTCCCGGCGGCCGTCCCCGCAAATGGGGCAGGGCTCCACGTCGGTCAGGTTGCAGCACACCGGGCACTCGTGGATCTTCTCCCGGGCGTCGCTGAGCGCCTCGGTGAAGGCTTTGGCGTCCTTATCCGGCATATACAACAGATGAAAAGCCAGCCGGGCGGCGGATTTCCGCCCGATGCCCGGCAAACGCTCCAGTTGTTCGGTCAACCGCTCAAGCGGCACGATGGAATAACTCATATCAGAACATCCCCGGCATTCCCATACCGCCGGTGACCGCACCCATCTTCTCCTCGGCGTCACGGTCGGCGGCACGGTTGGCCTCGTTGACGGCGGCCATCACCAGATCCGCCAGCATCTCGGCGTCGTCCGGGTCCACCACATCGGGGCTGATGGTCAGGGCGGTGAGGGCGTGCTTGCCGTTGACGGTGGCCTTCACCGCACCGCCGCCGGCGGTGGCGTTATACTCGGTCTGCTCCAGTTCGGCCTGAACCCGCTGGGCATCCTCCTGCATCTTCTGGGCCTGGCGGAGCATCGCCTGCATATTGCCCGGGTTCATACCCGAGCTGCCCATACCTCTCGGAATGTTCGCTTTCATAGTAATTCCTCCATTTTTTGTGGATTTGATGAAAAATCGGTTTTAGCCGCCGCAGACGGCGTGGCCAGAAACGCCGGCTCTAACCAAGGTTCTTAATTCTCTTTCACGTCGATGCCTGCCACACGGCCTGCGGTCAGCAACTGGGACAGGGGGTCGTTCTCCGGCTTTTGCACCTGCTGGGTGCGGCGGAGTTTCATCCGATAGGTTCGCCCGGTGACCTGCTGAATGGCCTCCGCCATCAGGTTTTTGTTGCCCTCATCCTTGAGCAACTGGGTGAACAGGGCGTTTTCGGTGCAGATGATCAGACTGCCGTCCTTTTGCAGGGCGGTGGAATCCCACAGCACGCCGTGGAGAGGCGGGCAGGACAACCGCAACCGCTCCAGCACCTCCACCCAAGGGGCAAAGGGGGTCTCCTCGCCGGTGTCGGCGGGCACCTCCGGGGCGGGAACAGGCGGCTGCGCAAAAGCCGCTTCGGGGGTGGGGATGGCCTCCGGCGCCGGGACGGGTTCCGGGTCGGGGGTTGCCGGTGCCGGCGGCACCGCCGGGGCAGAAGCCGGGGCGGGTGCCGTTACCGGCGCACCCGCTTTCACCGCCGATTCCAGCGCATCCAGGCGGTGGAGCAGGGCGGCGGCAGAATCGTCCAACCGGGGGTCGCACAGGCGGATGACCGCCATCTCCATCTCCACCCGGCGGGAGACCCCGCCACGCAGACGGTCCAGGGTGCCCTGAAGCACCTCCATCGTGTGGAGAATGGTGGGCAGTCCCAGTCCGGTGGCCTGTTGGCGCATCCGGGACAGTTCCTCGGGGGAGGCCACCACCAGTTCGCCCGGGTCGGCAACGCTGTGGAGGATCATCAGATTCCGCAGATAGGTGACCCATTCGGCGCACAACCGCTCCATATCCTTGGCGGAGCGGTAGAGGGTGTCCACCTGGGCCAGGGCGCCGGCGGCATCCTGGCGGGCCACACAGTCGGTGAGGGCGGCCAGGGTCTCCTGTCCCGCCATACCGGTCACCTGAGTGACCGTGTTCATATCGATTTGATGGGAGACCGAGGCGCACTGATCCAGCAGGGACAGAGCGTCCCGCAGGGCGCCGTCCGCCAACCGGGCCAGCAACATCGCCGCCTCCTGGGTGACGGTGAGGCTCTCCTCTTTCGCCACATACTGGATCCGGGCGGCGATCTCCTCCGGGCGGATGCGCCCGAAATCAAACCGCTGACACCGGGAAAGGATGGTGGCCGGCAGTTTGTGCACCTCGGTGGTGGCAAGGATAAAGATCACGTGGGCCGGGGGCTCCTCCAGGGTTTTCAGCAGGGCGTTGAAGGCGCCGGCGGACAGCATATGCACCTCGTCGATGATGTACACCCGGTATTTGCCGGACACGGGGGTATAGGCCACCTCGTCCCGCAGGTCACGGATGGAATCCACGCCGTTGTTGGAGGCGGCGTCGATCTCGGTCACGTCCAGAATGGCGCCGGAATCAATGCCCCGGCAGATCTCACATTCGTTACAGGGGTCGCCGTCAACCGGATGCAGACAGTTGACCGCCTTGGCCAGGATCTTGGCGCAGGTGGTCTTGCCTGTTCCCCGGCATCCGGTGAACAGATAGGCGTGGGACAGGCGCCCGGTCTTTAGTTCGTTTTTCAGGGCGGTGGTCACCGTTTCCTGTCCGCTGACATCCGAAAAGGTCCGGGGCCGCCATTTGCGATACAGTGCCTGATACATCCGCTCATCTCCTTCCGAGGGTGGGAAAACGCTCTCAAACAGAAAAGTCTCTCCTCTTCCCGGAGAAAACCGTGTTGCCGGATCTGACGGGATGATTTTTGGCGTTTCCGGCGGGAAATCAGCCGTCAAGAACAGGGACTAAGGTTTTCCTCTGTGAAGATTCAAAAAGCCGTACTCTCTCGGGCATACGAACAGACGGGTTGACTGCGGCACACGGACATCAACCGCTTAATGCTGCTCGGTTCCCCGCCTGACATGGTTCACGGCGCACCGTCGCACAGGACCCGCCTGCCCGTATGCCCCAAAGGGTACGGCTTTCATTTCTTGTTATTATACTATATATGAAACCAGAAATCAACTGGTTTTTTGCAGAAATTCTCGGCATTTGAACAGGATTATTCCCGCCCCAACAGCCAGTCCGTCGAGCAATCCAGCACCTCTGCCAAATGGCGCAACCCCTCTAACGGCGGCTCGACTCGGTCTAACTCGTATTTAGCATAGGTGGAGCGGTCAACCTGTATCCGGTCTGCCACCCATTGTTGGGTGACCCCCATCTCGATCCTCCGGCTCCGCAACCGTTCTGCAAATAGTTTCATATCCACGCCTCCTCACAAATAAACCTTTTCAATTTTAGGTCAATTTCACCCTAATGTCAATAGGTCAGTTTGCCATAATAGTTGTGGGTGATAATTATGAACAGATTACGAGATTTACGAAAAGAAAAAGGTTACAGCCAAACCAAAATGCAAATGCTGACCGGCATTGACCAGAGCGATTATTCTAAATTGGAGACCGGAAAACGCCTCTACACGTTTAGCCAATGCGTCCGTATTGCCCAAGCGTTGGGAACCAGTATGGACTATCTTGCCGGTCTAACCGACGAGAAAAAACCCTATCCGCCAAAAAGGGATAGTGATTTATCCGAGTAAACCGTGAGTGGATCCATATAGGATTCGTTTTGATAAATCGTGGGCAACTATGGAGAAAAAAGGCGTTTCCACCTAGTATCTTCGGGAGAAAGCCGGAATCGATAACAAAACGGTTCGGCGCTTAAAAGCCAACGACAATATGGAAACCAAAACCCGAAACAAGCTTTGTTCTATTTTAGAATGCGGATTAGAAGATATAGCAGAACACGTCCCGGATAATGCCGACGATCTATAATCCCCGCCATTTACTGTGGGGGTTTGGGCGGGATGGGCAATGCCCATCCCGGAATGCGTCCATACCTTCCCTATACCAAAGCCGGTGCGTACAATAAACTATGGCCCGGCACCAAGCCGGTGCCGGGCCATGGAAACTCCTGCAAGTCCGAACACTCACGCAAAAACGGCGGTGCTCGGATTGGCAGGTACTTGCAGGCGGTTCAGGGCCTTCTCCCGTTCCTCGCCCTCCAGCATCACGCTGGCGTAGATGACTTCCCAAAATTTTTCACTGTTGCTGATGGCGGCAAATTTCACGTTTATGCCCTCCCTTTGTATGAATTCGGCGGGTGTTTTCCCTTTCCGTAATTCCATTGTACAGGACACAGTGGGTTATAATACGGACAATGCTCCGCCGCATAAAAACATCCCCAAGGCGATTGCCTTGGGGATGTTTTGGTTTGATCAGATGTCGATACGGCCGTACAGGCTGGCGCTCTCCTCTTTCTCCGAGTTGGTGCGGGTGGGGGCCACGTCCTCTGCCACCGGCAGGGAATAACTCCGGGACTGGAACTCACGGACCGGACGCTCGGGGGCGGTCACCTGATAGTCGCTGCCCCGGCGCTCACCACGGTTTCCACGGTCGCCACGACCGCCACGGCGGCCACGGCCACGGCGCTCGCCACGGTCATTCGCCTTGTCCTTGTTGGGGTTGTCGTCAGAGGGGCCGATCACCACGTGGCGGTTGGGGTCGCTGCCCACCGACCAAGAAATGACGCCTTCCATCTCCTGCACCGTGGTGTGGATGATCCGGCGCTCATAGGGGTTCATCGGCTCCAGAGAGTTGCGGCGGCCGGTGCGGGCGGTCTGACCGCCCAGACGGCGGGCCAGAGCCACCAAGGCCTGCTCCCGCTTTTCCCGATAGTTGCCGATGTCCAGCGTCACCCGGTAATAGGCGTTGTCCGCCCGGTTGCCCACCAGACCGGTCAGGTATTGCAGGGCATCCAGGGTCTCGCCCCGGCGGCCGATGATAAAGCCCAGATTCTCACCGTCCAGGGTGATGGTGCAATGGTTATCCTTTTCGGTGACATCCATCGTATAATCGGTGACGCCCATCGCCTCCAGAACCGCCCGCAGATAGGCCTCGGCGGCGGCAGCGGCAGAGCCGTCACCGGAAACGGAGCCCTTGACGATGGCGCTGGTGCCGCCGAACAGACCCAACACCTTTTTCTCCGGCTCCTGCACCACGGTATAGGTGACGGCGTCCTCCGCCACACCCAATTCCTGAGCGATCAGAGCCTTGGCCTCCGCAATGGAAGCCGCCTCTTTCACGATTTCCTTTTTCATTTTAGTTCTCCTCCTCGCTGTTGACAGGCTCCGCCGGAACCTGGTCGATCTTCTCTTCCGGCAGTTCCGCAGGAGTGGCGGTGGTGACTGCCGATTTTTTCTGGGTAATATCGCCCTTGGCACGGGCACGGGCCTTCTTTTCCTCTGCCTGCCAGGCGGCCTGTTCCGCCAGGCGGGCCTCTTTCAGCCGTTCCCGGTCCTCACGCTTTTTCTGACGGCGGGCCTCATACTCCGCCTCTGCCTGGGCACGGGCCTTGGCCGGGTTCCACAAGGCGTTGAGCACCACCGTCTGGATCATCGCCAGCAGGTTGGAGAACACCCAGTAGACCGCCACGCCGGAAGGCACACTGAAACAGAACACCAGCGACATCACCGGCATCATATACATCATCATATTGGTGGAGCAACCGTTCATCTTCTTCTGCTCCTCGGACATACTGGCCTTGCTGTAATGCATAGACAGCAGGCTGGCCGCCAACGAGGACAGGCCGGAGGCCAGCACGATCAGCCACAGCCACGAGGGTTTGCCGATGTCCGGCTTTTCCAGCAGGGACAGACCAAAGAACTGGAAATCCTTTCCGGTTTCTTCCATCTGGGCCAACACCTCATTGGCCTCTTCCACCGTCATCTCGTGGTCGGCGGACAGGCGGGCGGCCATCTCCTCCCGGTGGGAGGGGATCTCTTTGAGCAGGTTCATCTCCCGATAGTAAGAACTCTCGGAATACTGGTTGATGGTGGATTTATCCTTTTCGGCGTCCAGGCCGTCGGTGATCACCGCCACGCAGGAATTGATCTGCTCGGCAGGGATCTGCTGTACGTAGGTCAGGGGCTTGTAAATAACGGCGATGACCGAGAACAGCACCAACATCTGGAGCAGCATCGGCAGACAACCGCCGGTCATCTTGACGCCCTCTTTTTCATAGAGTTGCTGTTGCTTCTCCATCATCTTCTGGCGGTCCTGAGCGTATTTCTTCTGGATCCGCTCCAGGCGGGGTGCCAGACGAGCCCGCTCGGCGGCGCTCTTCTGGTTGTTGATGGACAGGGGGAACAGGACCAGACGAATGGCGCAGGTGAACACCAGCAGTGCCAAGAAATAGTTGGGCACCACCTGGCACACCCAGTACATCACCCAGCCCAAGGGTTTTGCGAAGATGCTGAACAATCCCATCATAGGGAAAACCTCCTTTTATATTTCATCATTATTACATTATTACCGCCGGTCGGAGGAGGTAGAGGTGGTGTGACCGACGGACAACAAACCAATTATTTTTTGCGGAACAGGTGCTCCGGAACCGGGTCATACCCGCCCTTACAGAAAGGGTTGCACCGAAGCAGCCGCCACAGAGCCAACAAAGACCCCCAAAAGGCGCCGTGCTTTTCCAGCGCCTCCACCGCATAGGCGGAGCAGGTGGGGGTGAACCGGCAACAGGGGGTTTTGTGGGGGGAAATGCTCCTTTGATACCACCGCACCAGACCGATCAGCAGGTTGCGGGGACGCCACCGGCTAGTCATTCCGCAGAGCCCCCATCTCGGACAGGTGCCGGCGGACCACCGGGGCCAGTTGGGTGCTTTTCATCTCCGGGGTGCGGGTGCGGGCCACAAACACGATGTCGTAGCCCCCCACCTGAGAACACACCGGGCGAAACGCCTCCCGGATCACCCGGCGGGCACGGCTCCGCTTGACGGCGCAGCCCACCTTTTTGCCGGTGGTGATGCCCACCCGGGGATACCCCAGACGGTTGCGGCGGACATAGGTGACCAACCCCGTATGCACCCGGGAATCCCCCCGGTAATACAGGGTGCGGAAGTCCTTATTCTCACATAGGGTCTCCCAAGCGGCCACCGACATTCCCTCTTTTCCTTGGTGAATAAAAAAAGCCACGACGGCGTCGCCGTACCGTGGCCTTTTCGTAAGCGCTGATTAAAGGGGGTTACGATGATCGGCGAGATGGTTTTCGTCGAGAAAGGCAAAAACGCAGGTCATACGGTTTGTATGGCCGAGTGTTTTGGCAAAACCGGCAGGAAAAGAGCCGCCGAAGATCGTGACACCGTTAATCGGTGTTTACTCTATTAGTGGGTCAGACGTGCACGACCCTTGGCTCTTCTGCGAGCCAGCACCTTACGGCCGTTGGCAGTAGCCATTCTCTTGCGGAAACCGTGCTCCATCTTGCGATGACGCTTCTTAGGCTGATATGTACGGAACATTCTCTGCTCCCCCTTTCAATTTTGAGTGGTGCCGTGGTCCGTGAATGCACACGTCCACAGCCTGACAATGTGTTATTATATAGAACCTGTCCGAAAAAGTCAAGGATTTTTTGCACAGAAACCGGGATTTTGCAAGGAGTTTTTGCGCTCTTGTGTTTTGGTTTTCCACCCACCACAATATATTGTGGAAAAGTCGGTGGAAGTGGGGGAAGAAAGTGGAGGGAGGAGGGAGGAGGGAAGAGTG
>CAYSRL010000028.1:0-13415 GCA_964433515.1 uncultured Ruminococcus sp. | reverse complement strand
TGATCTCCCTCAAGCGTTTCAAAGACGACCAAAAAGAGGTTGCTCAGGGCTATGAGTGCGGTATCGGTCTGGAGAAGTTCACCGATATCCAAGAGGGCGATATCTACGAAACGTATATCATTGAGGAATATCGGGATTGATCGAGTTTACTCGTTTGATCCCGTCAAATAGCCTTTTCGCATCTTAAACAGATGCGATTTCGGCTCACGCCGAAACCAAGTCTATTTGCACCTGGGTTTGCCCTTGACGACTTAAACAGTCGTCACTTCGGCTAATGCCGAAGATGGCCTATTTGCGTCTAAGTGCTTTTGCAACGTAAGTGAGGGGTAGTCAACGCCTAACTCCTCACTCCTAATTCCTAACTCAACAAAAAGGAGGGGACTTCTATGCCCAATTACCGAATGGACCGTACCAGCGAGGATATTATGCGGGAGCTGACCGCCATCCTGCGCACCGTCAAAGATCCCCGGGTTGCCGGCAGTCTGCTGAGCATCGTCCGGGTGGACGTGACCCGGGATCTGTCCTATGCCACCGTCTACATCAGTTCGATGAATGGCATAGAGGCCGCCCGTGAAGCCGTCAAGGGACTGAAATCTGCCGCCGGCTATATGCGGCGGGAGTTGGGCTATGCCCTGTCCCTGCGGCATACACCCGAGTTGCGGTTTGTGGCAGACGATTCCATCGCCTACAGCGCCGGCATCGCCGCCACCATCAACCGCATTAAAAAAGAGGAGAATCCCCAATGACCCAATACATTACCGATAAGCAGGCCGCCGACCTTCTGCGCCAGGCGGACAACATCCTGCTTCTGGCCCATCAATACCCCGACGGCGACACTCTGGGCAGCAACTATGCCCTGTGTCTGGCTCTGCGGAGTATGGGCAAACGGGTGCGGGTGCTGTGTGGCGACCCCATCCCGGAAAAATACAACTATATGACCGCCGGGGTAGAGATGCCGGATTTTGAGCCGGAATACGTCTGCGCTCTGGATGTGGCGGATTCCAAACTGCTGGGGCCCCAGCTGCAGGCTCAGTACGGCCACCGGGTGGATCTGTGCATCGACCACCACAGCGCCCACACCGGCTATGCCGCTAAGGCCTGTGTGGACTCCTCCTGCGCCGCTGCGGCGATGCTGATCCTGCGGATCCTCCGCCACTTAGAGGTGGAGTTGACCCCGGCTATTGCCGCCTGCATTTACACCGGCATCGCCACCGATACCGGCTGCTTCAAATACTCCAACGCCGACGCCGAGGCTCACCGGATGGCGGCCGACTGTATGGCTGTGGGCATCCCCTACGAGATGATCAACCGGGTGAATTTCGATATGAAATCCCGGGCCCGCATCGAGTTGGAGCGGATGGCCTTGGACGGTATGGAGTTTTTCCATCAGGGTCGTGTGGCCGTGATGACCATCACCAACGAGATGGTGAAAGAGAGCGGCGCCAAAGAAAACGATCTGGAGGGTCTGCCGCCTATTCCCCGTCAGATCGAGGGGGTCTGGGTGGGCATTACCCTGCGCCAAAAAGCCGATGGCAACTTTAAGATCAGTGTCCGCACCGGCACCCACGCCGATGCGTCGGCTATCTGTGTCCTATTGGGCGGCGGCGGCCACAACCGGGCCGCCGGATGCACCGTAGAGGGCACCTGCGAAGAGGCCAAAGCCGCCGTGCTGAAAGCGGCGGAAAAAGCCCTTCCCCGGCTGATTACCGGCTAATACTATGCGGACAGGGATACCCTGTCCGCATATTGTGGTTTAGGGTAGAGAGGAGGCGTTCCGATGGACGGCATTTTATGTATAGATAAACCGGAGGGAATGACCTCCTTTTTATGCGTGGCGGTGGTGCGCCGTCTGTTGGGGGTCAAAAAAGTCGGTCACGCCGGCACCCTGGACCCTAACGCCACCGGTGTTCTGCCTTTGCTCATTGGTCGGGCCACCAAAACCCTGGACCGCCTTCCGGTCCACGATAAGAGTTATACCGCCACCCTCCGGTTCGGAGCGGTCAGCGACACGCTGGATGTGTGGGGGGAGGTTACCGAAACCGGCAAACCCCTTCCCTCTTTGACAGAGGTCAAAAGGGCCCTTTCGCAATTCCGGGGAGACATTATGCAGATACCCCCTATGACTTCCGCACTCAAAAAGGACGGTGTCCGGTTATACGACCTGGCCCGTCAGGGCATCGAGGTGGAGCGTCAGCCCCGCCCGGTGACCGTTTACCAACTGGAACTCTTGGACTATAACGAAAAAGAGGGTCTGTTGACCCTCCATTGCGCCTGTTCCAAAGGCACCTATATCCGCACCCTCTGCGACGATCTGGGACGGGTGCTGGGCTGCGGGGCGGTGATGACCGCCCTGCGCCGTACGGCGGCGGCTGGCTATCCTCTCGCCGACTGCATCACCCTGGAAGAGGCAAAGACGTTGGCGGAGCAAGGCAATCTGACCGACCGCATCCTTCCCATCGAGACCGCTCTGGCCGCCTATCCTGCCATCACGGTGACCGCCCCCCAGGCACAGCGTTTCCGCAACGGCGGTGCGCTGGACTTGGTGCGGCTGAAAGACGCCGTCACCGGCCCGGTGCGGGTATACGACCCCGAGGGGGTCTGTATGGCTCTGGGCGTCCCGGAAAACGGCCAACTGAAAATGGACTGCTTATTATCCCTGTAAGAGGAATACGATTATGAAGACCTATAACCTCCACCGACAATTGAATATTCCGGCTTGTCCCCGGTCGGTGGCGCTGGGTCTGTTTGACGGTCTCCACCCCGGTCACCGTCAGGTGATCCTGGCGGCGGTGCAGGGGGTCGAAGATACCGTGTCCCGGTGTGTGTTCACCTTCCGCCTGGATACGGTCACCACCAAGGATATCCCCGGCGGACTGTGCTCCCCCGAGGAACAGCGCCTTCTGTTGGAGGATATGGGGGTGGACGAATGGTTCGAGGCGGATTTTTCGGACATCCGCCATCTGTCCCCCGCAGAATTCGTCCGGGACATTCTATATGCCCGGCTGGGGGCGGTGCAGGTCACCTGCGGCTACAACTACCGTTTCGGTGCCGGAGGTGCCGGGGATGCCGCCCTGCTGACCGCCTTGTGCGGCGAATACGGCATCGCCGTCACGGTGGTGCCGGAGGTGGACGCCGGGGGCACCCCCATCAGTTCCACCGCCATCCGACAGGCCTTGGCCTGCGGCGATATGCCGGCGGTGCGGCGGCTGTGGGGCCGTCCGTATCGGCTGCGCCAGCCGGTGACCGAAGGTCAAAAACTGGGGCGTCGGTTAGGGTTGCCTACCATCAACCAGACGTTGCCCGCCGGGATGGCTTGTCCCCGTTTTGGCGTCTATGCCTCCTGCGTACAGGTGGGCACCGCCGTGTATCCCGCCGTCACCAACATCGGGGTGCGCCCCACCGTGGGGGCAGAGGCACCCCTGGCGGAGACCTACATACTGGATTTTGACGGCGACCTGTACGGCACCAGCCCCACCGTCTATCCCCTCCGCTTTTTGCGGGAGGAACGACCCTTTCCCTCCCTGGAGGCGTTAAAGAGCCAGATCGAACAGGACGTGGCGCAGACCGCCAAGTTATTTGCCCCCTCTGAAGACACCCGGATCCGGGCGGTCTTCTTTGACTTTGACGATACCCTGGATGACCGGGATCCCGCATTCCGACAGGGCTTATCCGCTTTTCTCCACCACTATTATCCCTCTCTGTCCCCTGCCGGGCACACCGCACGGCTGGAGGAGATGTTCCGCTATCAGCGGGGGGAATACGGCAACATCATCGACTATCCCACCCTGATCCGCCATTTTCTCACCCTGTGGCCGGCGGAGATCCCCGCCGATCCGGAGCGGGCGCTGTGGCGGTTCTATCACGGCTTTGCCGCCGGAGGAACCCTGCACCCGGACGTGTTGCCCACCCTTACCGCTTTGCGAAAGCGGGGGTATCTCGTGGGTATCATCACCAACGGCAACCGCATCCCCCAGACCTGCAAAATGGATCACAGCGGTCTGCGCCCCTATGTGGATCTGCTGATCCTGGCCGGTGAAGAGGGGGTACAAAAACCCGACCCGGCGCTTTTCCGTCTGGCGGCGGCCCGGCTGGGGGTGCCTCCCTCAGCCTGTCTGTATGTGGGGGATCACCCGGATAATGACCTGCGTGGCGCCCAAAACGCCGGGTTCAAGGCGGTGGGCAAACTGGCTGACCGCTCCCCGGATCACCCCATTCACCGTCTGGAGATGCCGGCAGGCATACCGGTCATCCGGCAGGTGAGCGACCTGCTCTCTCTGCTGGAACAGACCCCCACTTGATTTTTTACCCATTATACAGTAGAATATATGTAGACACTCAAAAAGGAGGACACCAAAATGAAAGTATCTCCATCCATTCTCACCTGCGATTTTGCCCACGGCGCCGAAGAACTGCGCTTTGTGGAGCAGTCCGGTGCCGATATGGTGCATCTGGACGTGATGGACGGCGTGTTTGTGCCGAATCTCAGTTTCGGTCCTCCGGTGATCTCCGCTTTGCGTCCCTGCACCGACCTGTTTTTCGACGTGCACCTGATGATGCAGTATCCCCGCCGTCTGGTTCCGGCCTTTGTCAAGGCGGGCGCCGACCTTATCAACATCCATCTGGAATGTGCCGACGACATCGCCGGCACGCTGGCGGATATCCGCTCGGCCGGAAAACAGGCCGCCATCACCCTCAAACCCGCCACCCCTGCCGAGGCGGCATTCCCCTATCTGGATCAGGTGGATATGGTGCTGGTGATGACGGTGGAGCCGGGCTTCGGCGGCCAATCGTTTATGGCGGATATGATGCCCAAGGTATCTGCCCTGCGGCAGGAGATCCAACGGCGAGGTCTTAACGTGACCATTCAGGTGGACGGCGGCATCAATGCCGACACCGCCGTGACCGCCGCCAAGGCGGGCGCAGACATTGCGGTCATCGGCAGCGCCCTGTTCAACTCTCCTCAGCCGAACGTTCTGGTGGACGGCGTCCATCGCCTGTAAGCAGATTTCCGGCAACGATGAGGTTGCCGTATTCGGCGGTATGGGCGGCAGCCGCCTCTCCATACCCCACCAAATAGGTATGCTCCGCCAAAAGCCGCCGTTGCCGGTGGCTAAGCGGGCTGTCTGGGTATACCACCAAGCGGTATCCCTCCTCCAGTTCATACAGCAGACACAGGGGCTGTGGATCGTTTTGCTCTGACCGCCATTGCCGGATAAAGGTCAGCAGAGCGTCCGGGTCATCCAAATGATGCACCGCCGGGCCTCTTTCCGGGGGAGCCGACGGGCCGATCAGCATAAGCCAGCCTCCTGCCACCGGAACCATCTCGGCGGTGAGACGGCCCACCGGCCGGTATCCCGCCGCCCCATAGACCCGGCGGATAAACCGCCTGAGCCCCAGCCGGTCCGGCTCTTCCCGGTCCAGCCGCCAACGGGCCGCCTCTTCCTCATCAAGCCAGATGCGCAGGCGGCCTTCTGTAATGGGTTCGATTTTCACAGCATCCCCTCATTTCTTGCGGTTTTGATACCATCATAGCGAGTATACCGGATAAAAAGCAACCGGTACTTTCTGGCGGAAACGATTTCCGCCGAAAACCGTCGATTATCCATAAAAACGATTTCACCAAGTAACCGACGAAACGGATGAACAAGATCCCACCAGAGGTTACGAATGGGAAGGTGTGATTCTATGCAATTATTTCAGCGGGGCGTGGTACTGCCCTTTCAAAAAGGAAAAGCCCTGGAGCACGGCATCGAGCTGCTGACCCCCACCGAGGTGCGTATCCCGGTGGCTTCCGGCGACGAGGCCTCCCCCATCGCCCATCTGCCGGCGGATGCCCCTGTCGTCTGCGGCGACGAGTTGTGCCGGGTGGAGGATACCCCCGCCGTGGCGTCCGTATCCGGCACCATCGAGGGCACCGTGGTGGTAAACCATTCCCTATACGGCTCTCTGCTGTGCGCCTCCATCCGTGCCGAGGGCGAGGGCGAGACCTGCCTGCCGGTATTGGCGGAGGAGGATCTGACCCCGGAGGCGATTCTGGCTATTGCCAAAGATGCCGGCATTTACGACGAACTGGACGGTGTCCCCCTGTGGGAGAAACTGACCCAATGGATGTTGCCGGAGAATGACCTGACCGCACTGCATTCCATTTTGGTGGCGGACGCCACCGAAAACGATGTGTATGGCTCCTCTGCCTGGGCGGTGCTGATGGAACAGCCGAAACTGGTGCTGTTCGGCCTGCAGATGGCCGCCCGTGCCATCCGGTTCACCCGCTATCATATCGCCACGATGCTCCCTGCCCGCCGACGCCGCACCCTTAAGCGGGCTATCGGCCGGGAAAACGTGTATATTGTTGGCGATGAGTTTCCGGTGACCCAGTTTGCCCCCCGGGATGTGGAGAGTTACCGCATTGGCGTCCAGGCCTGCCTGGCTCTGGGCCGAGCGATCAAGCGGGGCGTCCGCCATACCGCCGCCATTGTGACGGTGGCGGGCGATGCGATGCCCACCCCCCGGAACCTGCAGGTGCCCTTTGGCACCCGGGTGTGCGATATCCTGGACACCTGTCAGATCAAGGGCAGTGTCCGTATTATTCTGGGGGATGCTATGAACGGTGTCCTCTGCGCTGACCGCAACACCCCCATCCTGCCGGGCATCACCACCCTACTGGTCATGGAGCAAAAGCCGGTGCGTGTCCCCGGCCCTTGCATCGGCTGCGGCCGGTGTGCCGAGGTGTGTCACGCCGGACTGCTTCCTTACGAGATCGTCCGCCGGTCGGAAAATATGCACTACGAGCGGTTACAGCATCTGCACCCCGGCAACTGCGACGGGTGCGCCGCTTGTTCCTATATCTGTCCCGCCGGACGGGACGTGGCCGCCGATGTGTTGGTCGCCGGCCAGGCCAAAGGGACGCTGTTCCTGTCTTGGGAGGAGGAGGATTATGAGTAAAATGAAAGCACCTTATATTCGTACCGAATCCACCTCCGGCAAGATGATGTTCGATGTGTTGCTGGCGCTGATCCCTCTGGGCATCCTGTCCTATGTAAACTACGGCCCCAGACCCCTCTACATCATTTTGCTGACTATGGCTACCGCCATTTTCTGCGAGATCCTCTGCGACATTGTCCGCCGCCGTCCCATCCGCACCTATCGTGACGGCACCGCCGCCGTCACCGGTATGCTGGTGGGTCTGGCTATGTCCCCTATGGTGGACTATTGGGTGCCGATGTTGGGCGCCGCCTTTGCTATTCTGGTGGTCAAGGCGCCTTTCGGCGGCACCGGCCGCAACGTATTCAACCCCGCTGCCGCCGGCATTGCGGTGTTGGCTTTCTGCTTCCCCGGACGGATGTTCACCTATCCCGCCGTGTTGGGCACGGTGCATCTGCCCACCACGATGTCGGTGACCGGTGTGGTTACCGAACAATCTCTGGCCACCCAGCTTTTGGCCGGTGCCACCCCCACCTATACCGGGATGGAACTGTGGCTGGGCGATTTTGCCGGCCCCATCGGTGCCACGGCGGCGCTGATCCTGTTGGCCTTTATCGGCTATCTGCTGGTGCACCGCACCATTTCCGGCTGGGTGGTGCTCCCGTATCTGGCCACCTGCCTGTTAATGGCATTTCTGTCCCCTATGGGCGGTATGAGCCGGGAATACAGCACCCTGGCCCAGCTTTGCTCCGGTTATGTTCTGTTTACCGGCGCCTTCCTGCTGAACGACCCGGTGACGGCTCCCCGCTTTTGGTTGGGGCGGCTGTTTTACGGTATTTTAGCCGGTCTGTTGGTGATGGCGATGCAACACATCGGCCAGAATGAGGCCTCCGCCTGTTTCGCCGTTTTGATTATGAATGCCGTGTCCCCCATCATCGACCGGTGGAGTTGGCACGGCTGGTATTGGCTGACCAATCTCCGCCGTATTCGTCGGGAGGTGAAAAACTATGAATAAAAAGGATCATGTCCGCCGTCACGTATGGCGGAACACCCAGTTGTTCGTAGAAAACGCCGTCACCAACAACATTGTACTGATTCAGGCGTTGGGGCTTTGCCCCATCATTGCCGCCGGAACCACCCTGCAAAACGGCGTGGTGCTCACCGTCTGCACCGCCGTGGTGCTGATCCCTTTGAGTTTCTTTATTGCCACCGTCGGCAACTGGTTGCCTAAGTGGTTGCGTCCGGCGGCGTATGTTCTGCTGGCTTCGCTTTTGCTGGTGGGCACCGCCTATGTGATGGACACGTATGTGTCCACCGAGTTGTTTGCCAAACTCCATTTGTTCATCCCTCTGTTGGCTGTGAATATGCTGTATACCCGCACAGTGGGTTTCTCCTCGCTGGTGAATCCCATTGCCACGGTGGTGGACGCTTTGGGCAGTACGGTGGGTTTCGGCGTGGTCATCTGCCTGATCTCCATGCTGCGTGAGGCTGCCGCCTTCGGCACCATCTGGAACGTGCCGGTGGGCACCGAGGCCATCACCATCAATGCCGCCGCCAAGCCGTTTGTTTCCTTCATCCTGTTGGGCTTTATGGCGGCCACCCTCCAATGGAGCCGCCAGCGCATCTCTGCCTTCTTCCAGAGAAAGGAGGACACCGGCGATGAATGAGTTTTTTCAAAATCTGGGCACCGAGATCACCGAGGTGCTGACCTTTTTCTTGACGGTGGCGTTGATGCAAAACGTGATCCTCACCACCGGTTTCGGTTCTTCTCTGATGTTGCACATCGTCCGCAAGCCTAAAAACATCTGGCCGTTTAGCGTTATTTTGTGCGTATTTTCGGTGCTGACCGTGCTGATTGCTTATCCTCTGGATATGGTGTTCGGCACCGGTGTGGACAAATATTGGCGCCCCTTTATGATGATCTGCATCACGGTGGTGCTGTATGTGGTCATCACCCTGTTGCTGAAATGGCTGGGTCCCAACCTGTACCGGCGTTTCGGGCGGCTGTTGCCCTTTGCCGCTTTTAACAATCTGGTCACCGGCGTTGCCCTGGTGTGCAACGCCCATTTCGAGTCCAATCTGGGCACCAACATCAGTCTGGCCATCGGCTCCTGTCTGAGTTTCGGTTGTCTGACCTGGCTGGTGGCCGAAGGTATTGAGCGGATGGATAATCCGGATATGCCGGAGGCGTTTCGGGGTATGCCCTCCATCCTGGTGTATGTGGGCTTGTTGGCGCTGGCGCTGATGGGCTTTGCCAATTTTTCTTTGATCTAACTTTCTATGGAGGTTTCTTATGCGACAAAAACTCCACCGTGGTAAGCGACCGGTATTCCGCAAGCGCAACCCCGCTTTGCGCATCATCGGTACGGCGGTTGCGGTTCTGGCCATTGTGGCGGGCGGCTTCTTCGGGGCCAAGCTCCTCACCGAGCACCCCCCGGCCTCCTCTGCGCCCGACACGCAGGAGCAACCCACCGTGACCACCACCACCGCCGCCACAACCACCACCACCCAGCCTGCCGAAGAAACCCCTTCTGTGATCAGCAGGGTGCGGGGATTCTATCTGCCTTTCTCCGCTCTGTCGGACGACAACCTTTCCGCCACCCTTACGGCTGCGAAACAGGCAGGCTTCAACAGCGTTGTGTTCGACCTCAAAGACGTGGAGGGCAACTTATACTACCGGTTCTCTTCCGATACCGCCATTAAGGTCAACACCTTTACGCAGGACGCTCTTACCGAAGAACAACTGACTGCGCTGTTTGCGCTTATCCGGGATGCGGGTCTGGTTCCGGTTCCCCGCCTGCACGCCTTCCGGGACAATCTGGGGGCAAAAGCCCTGCCTGAAGCCCGCATCGCCTATAAAGACAATCCCTCCTGGTCTTGGTTTGACGGCAAAGACAGCGCCACCTCCAATCGGTGGCTGAGCCCTTACGACAACGATGCCCACGACTATATCGGCTCTTTGGCTGAGGAACTGAAATCCCTGGGTGCCGGGGCGGTGATGCTGGACAGCGTCCAGTTCCCCAACCCCTCTCTGACCCAGCGGGCCAGTTTCGGCACCGACAACGCTACGCTGAAATGGGACGAGGTGCTGGCCCTGTTCATTTCCAAGATGAAGACCCGCCTGGGTGAAGACTGCCCGGTGATCCTCACCTGCACCGGTGAGAGTGCTCTGGGCACCGCCACCCAGATATACGGCGGTAACCCCTTGACCTTTGCCCCCACTATGGCGGCGCCGGTTCTGTCCTCCGACAAGGTGCAGGAATCGGTGGAGGCGATGATCCTGCGCACCAAGGTGATGGCTGAGGCGGACAAACCGACCCTTTCCCCTGTGTTGGAGACCGAGGGGCTTTCCGCCGCACAGGTAAAACAGATGATTGCGGATTGCACCGCCGGCGGTGCCGACAGTTTCATTCTGTACCACCCCACCGGCACCTATGATTTTGATGCCTACTGATAGCATACTCATCCGCATTTTGTCCCGACACAAAATGAAAGGCCCGTGCTGATGCACGGGTCTTTCATTTTATGCCTCGTTCTTACCAAACTCGGACAGTTCCAGATCCGGGTTGTGCTCGGTGGCCCAGGTGATGTTCCAGGGGTTGGTGAACAACAGCAGTTTCCGCTCTTTCAGATCCTGGATCCGGCGGGTATCGGAGGTCAGGTTCAGGGTTTTGACATTGATATCCTCATTCTCGATCCAGCGGATATACTGATAGGGCAGGTTCTGCATCCGGATATCCACGTTGTATTCGTTCTTCAGCCGATAGGTGAGCACCTCAAACTGCAAAACGCCCACCACGCCCACGATCACCTCTTCCATACCGCCGCCCAGTTCCTGGAAGATCTGGATGGCGCCCTCTTGAGCGATCTGGGTGATGCCTTTGACAAACTGCTTGCGCTTCATAGTATCCACCTGGCTGACCAGGGCAAAATGCTCCGGCGCAAAGGTGGGGATGCCCTCAAAGGCGAACTTATCCCCCCCGGAGCAGATGGTGTCGCCGATGGAAAACACGCCCGGGTCAAACACGCCGATGATATCCCCGGCATAGGCCTCGTCCACGATCTCCCGGGATTCCGCCATCAACTGCTGGGGCTGGCTCAACCGCATCTTCTTATCCCCTTGGACGTGGTATACTTCCATACCCTTCTCAAACTTACCGGAGCAGATGCGCATAAACGCCACCCGATCCCGGTGAGCCTTGTTCATATTGGCCTGGATCTTAAAGACAAAAGCGGAAAAATTCTTGCCAAAGGGATCGATCTCGCTGTCCCCGGCCTTGCGGGGCAACGGCGAGGTGGTCATATTCAGAAACTCCTGCAGAAAGGGTTCCACACCGAAGTTGGTCAGCGCCGAGCCGAAGAACACGGGGGTCAGCCGACCGTGGCGGACCTGGTCCATATCAAACTCATAGCCGGCACCGTCCAGCAGTTCCACGTCGTCCATCAGGGTCTCGTGGAGATAGGGGCCGATCATCTCTTTCAGGCTGTCGTCCTTCAGATCCACCCGGGTGGCGGCCACCTCGTGCTGGGCGTTGGCGTTCTCGTCGTTGGCGGAAAAGGCGATGATACTGCTGCCCTGGCGGTCATACACACCCTTAAACTCCTTGCCGGAGCCGATGGGCCAGTTCATAGGATAGGTGCGGATGCCCAGCACGCTCTCGATCTCCTCCATCAGATCAAAAGGATTGCGGGCTTCCCGGTCCATTTTGTTGATAAAGGTGAAGATGGGGATGTTGCGGAGCAAACACACCTTAAACAGTTTGATGGTCTGGCGCTCCACACCCTTGCTGGCATCAATGACCATCACGGCGGAGTCCGCCGCCATCAGGGTGCGATAAGTATCTTCGGAGAAATCCTGGTGACCGGGGGTGTCCAGTATGTTGATGCAATAGTCCTTGTAATTGAACTGCATCACCGAACTGGTGACCGAGATACCACGCTGTTTTTCGATCTCCATCCAGTCGGAAACAGCGTGCTTGTTGTTCTTTTTACCCTTAACCATACCCGCCTGCTGGATGGCGCCGCCGTACAGCAGGAATTTTTCGGTGAGGGTGGTTTTACCGGCGTCGGGGTGGGAGATGATGGCGAAGGTACGCCGCCGCAGGATCTCCTCGTTGGTGGGACGCCCGGTGGATATGATCTGGTCCATACGACCCCTCCTAGAATTGGAATACACATACCCGATTATTGTACCGCATTTCTCCCGATTATGCAACAAAAACTTTTCGCACCAACCCCAAATCCACACCGCAAAACCCTGCACCGACCCAAACCGCCACCACAGGGGTGACCCTCACCCCTGTGCCACCAGTTCCACGGCGTGGCAAATGCCGGGGATGCTCTCCCCTTGCTGGGAGGAGGTGGGGCTCATCAGCGCCCCGGTGGGGCAAAACAGCACCCGTTTGAGTTCCCCACGCTCCATCATCGGCAGCAGGTGGGCGCACAGCACCGACGCCGAGCACCCGCACCCGGATCCACCGGCGTGGACGTCCTGCCGTTGCCGGTCAAAGAGCAACAGCCCGCAGTCGGTATAGTTGCCCCCGAGGGTAACCCCCTGTTCCTCCATCAGTTTCCGGCACAGGTCGCTGCCCACCTGCCCCAGATCGCCGGTGGCGATGAGGTCATAGTCTCCGGGCGCCGTGCCGGTGTCCCGCAGAAACCGCCCGATGGTATCCGCCGCCGCCGGGGCCATGGCGGCGCCCATATTGTTCATATCCGTAACCCCCAGGTCGCACACCTGACCGATACACACCGCCCGCACCCGGACGCCGCACCCCTGCCCCACCACCACCGCACCGGAGGCGGTGGCGGTCCATTGGCTGGTGGGGGTGCGCTGACCGCCGTATTCCAGCGGAAACCGGAACTGCCGCTCGGCGGTGCAGAAATGGCTGGAGGTCACCGCCCCGCAAGGGTCGGCCACCCCGCCATCCACAAAAATGGCCGCCAGCGCCATGGTCTGTCCCATGGTGGAGCAGGCGCCGAACTGCCCCAACAGGGGCACCCCCATCTCCCGCAGCCCAAAGGTGGAGGCGATGTTTTGGTTGAGCAGATCCCCGGCGAACAGCACCTGCAACCGTTCCGGCAAAAGCCCCGCCTTTTCCACCGCCCGGGTGAGCGCCTCCCGCTGGAGGGCGCTTTCCGCCTGTTCCCAGGTATCGGTGCCCAGCCGGGCATCCTCAAAAATGGCATCAAAACACTGTCCGAGGGGCCCTTCCCCCTCTTTTTTGCCGCCCACAGCCGCATACCCCAAAATGGCAGGCTTGCTGGGCAGAATGATGGTATGGTCCCCACAACGCTCCGGCATCCACGTCACTCCTTATAGTTAGTCACCGTTACCTTGCCCAACCCTTGCAAAAATATGCAAAATCCCCCGGTCATCCAACCGGGGGATTCGCTTTGTAGGCAGAAAATTATTTCGTTTTCTTGTACTTGATGGTAGACCAGCCGGAGTAGTACTTCACGCCATTCACCGTCTTGTAAGTCCGCACCCGCAC
>CAYSRL010000027.1:0-13544 GCA_964433515.1 uncultured Ruminococcus sp. | reverse complement strand
CGGAACCGAAAGCGCCGATACCCTCCACCACTTCGTCTGCCAGAGCCTCATAGTCAGCCTTGGTGCCGATAATGGCGGAGCCGTCCTTCAGAATGCCGAAGAAGCCGTCGCCGTCGATGGGTTTCCATACGGTGCCATTCATCACCAGCAGACCGGCAGGCTCGCCGGTGGTGGTGTTGAATCCGTCGCCGTTGGTGGCCACGACGGGGGTGAAGTTCTCCACGTCTTGGTTGTTCTTCACCAGAGCGGCCACCTGGTCCTCAACACGCTGCATACCCCATCCCTTAGAGGGGTCGTTGTCCTTATAGTTGGCCATAATGGTGACATCCTCACGGGTCACGTCCACGGTAGCCACGTAATACACCATCTGTTTGCCGTCGGCAGACAGAGCGTACTTAATATCCTGGGTGATACCGGGGGCCAGTACGGAGGAGGTGGTGGAGAACACGGAATAATAGCCGTTGTCCGGCAGATCCTCATCCCCATCCTCGTTGCTGCCGCCCTCCAGTTTACCCTCTGCCTGGTCATACAGATAGTCGGCAAGAGCATAGCAACTGGCCTGACGCAGCGTGCTGTGATCCGAGATGCCACGGTCCGCCTCCAGCACCTGAACACCCACGTTGGTGCGATAGGCGTTGTACAGAGCGGTACGCACCGTCTCACGGGTCATCTGGCCGGGGAACCGGTTGTTCAGGAAATAGACAGCCCGGTCCACATCGTCCAGTTCGGCGGTGAAATAGTCCTCCATCAACTGGCTGAAGGTGCCGTTGCCCGCCTCATACTCCGAAATCAGGTAATAGGCGTCCATATCGCCATAGAAGTCGTCCCAGCCAAAGGCATCGGACGCATCCACACCGAAACAGTTCTCCTTGATGTAACTGGCCATCTCGTCGACGGTGCCTTCCGGAACGTCGGCACGCTCTGCGCTGTAATACAGCAGGTCGCAGAGGTCACCGGCCCAACCGGCCAGGTCATCCGACTGGACCGCCGAGGCCACGTACGAGATGTTCATAGTACCAAACATATGGCCGAAATCCGAAGGATTTCCGTTGGGCAGGGTGAAATCGTCAATGACGATGTCACGCAGATCCATCACCGCCGTGCCGTTGGCGGCATCCTGCTGCTCCACATAGTTGGTGAACACGGTGATCTCCTGACCCGCCAACGTGGCCCAGTTACCGTCCTGGTACCGATCCACGCCGGTGCGGATAAAGTTCAACACCAGTTCACCGGGGTCACGGCTGGACTGAGCAGCAAACTCGTCCGCATAGACCTCCAGTTGTTTCAGATTCGCTAAAAAGTCAGAGTAGTTGGTGGTGCTGCCGGCAAAAACGGACAAGGGAAGCATTCCCACGACCATCAGGGTTGCCAAAAGCATCGCTACCATTTTTGCTGAAACCTTTTTTAGCATACGTCTTCTCTCCTTTATAAAATAATTTTGGGAACGAAATTTATATATACGGGAGTGTACTCCCATTTATATACATATTATATAACCGGCTTATCCGCCGTTCACCACAGCCCTAAATCCGGCCAAGGCCGCCCGGTTGTCCATCCGGGATCGGTTCAGGTGATGTTTCACCGTCTGCAAACCCTCCCGGTCAGCCGCCACTCGGCACAGCGTTTCGGTGAGCGCCTCCTGGCTGTTGTCACAGACCCATCCGGCCTTTGCCTGCGCCACCATCTCCGTTGATGAGGTGGTGGCGGTGGTCAGCACCGGCAGACCCAGACACCGGGCCTCGTCGATGACCATGGGTGCCGCCTCGTGATAGGAACTGAGCAACAACAGATCGGCGTTTTTCATATAGCGATAAGGGTTGGGTTGTTCTCCGTAAAAGGCGACCGCCTCCCGGATACGCAACTCCTCCGTCAAGGTCTGCAACGCCTCTTTCATGGGGCCGGCACCGACCAGATGGAGCCTTACCGGCAAACCTTTGGCCTGTGCCACGGCCACCGCCCGGATCGCCCGCTCCAACCCCTTTTCGTGGGTAAGCCGGGCCACCGTCACCACATTCACAGCCTCCACCGGATAGGTGACCGGGTCTTGTTGGGCCAGATCCAGAATTTCTTCCACCCGGTGGCAGTTGGGCACCGCCACACAGCGTTCTGCCAACTGGGGCAGCGCCGCCGCAAAACTCCGGCGGCATCCCTCGGAACAGGCGGCAACGGCATCAAACCGTTCCATCATCCGGTTGTTCTCCCGATGATCGGCGCCGCACTTTTGATAATCGCAGTGGAGCCACGCCACCTTGCGGTCTGCCTTGACCCGATGGAGCACATAATCCTGCGCTCCGCCGTAAAAGGCCTCCCGGCGACCGTTTTGTAAAAAGGAAACGGCACAGTCGTACCGATCTTCCAGCATCGGTTGTCCCGGCAGCATCAGGCGGACAGCCGCCTCTCTGCCCAGCAAACGGCTTATCGCCGCCAGAAAGCCCCGGGTCAGAGCCTCCCGCCCTTTGTACTCGGCTTGGCTTTTGCCAAAGAGCCGGAAAGGGCCGCCGCATTCCACCACCCGCACGGTATCGGGAAGACAGTCCAGATACACGCCGGTTTTGGAAAACAGGAGCAATGTCACAGCGTATTCCGCCGGATCCAAAGACCACAGCAGGTTATACAGGCTTTTCTGGACACCGCCCACCTTCATATTGTTGTTGACGATCAGCAGCTTTTTCATCATTCACCCGGGTACGGCGTCAGATTTTTTCCTCTGCGGACACCGGCATACACCAACTTGAGCCGTTTCCACAGCCCCACCGAGGTCTCCCTCCGGAAATAGGCTCCGAAATACAAAGCCATCAGGTATGCCGTGCGGGGGAACAAATGCCGTACCAACACGCCTTTGTCGTAGAAATATTTTTCATTATAGCCCACAAACCAGGAGGAACGGTCCTTACAACAGGTTCCCAGTATATAGGGGTGGGCGTATACACGCAATCCTTTATCAAAACACGCCTTGACAAACAAACTGTCCTCACCGGCGCTGAAGGGGCATCCGCCGCCGAAAGATTCGTGGAAGGTGATGCCGGTTCGCTCCAAAGCCTCTCTCCGGATAGCCACCCGATAGGTGCCGAATTTCATCGCATTCCACAGGTGCAGACGGCGGTGCTTTTCGGTACGGGTCTCAAACACTTTGCCGTCCCGCAGCATATCCATACCGAACACCATCACGTCCGCTTGGGGGTTTTCTGCAAACGCCTTGAGCACCTGCTCCGGCATATCCTCCCGATACACCACGTCGTCATCCCCCATCAGCAGGATGTCGCCGTCGGCGTTCTCCAAGGCGATGTTGCGGTTGCGCCCCACGCCCCGGGTGGCGGTGGTGATCATTTTCCACAGACCGTGGGGGGTGTCCTGAGCGGCGGTTTCTTCCCGGCCGGCTTGGTTGGCGATCACCGCATCACAACGGATATTCATTTTTTCGGCGATGGACAGGTCGCTTTGACCCATCGTAGCAACCAAAACCTGTAGTTTCATTCTGCTCTCCACGTTTTTTATCGGATGCTTTCGGTCAGCACCTCAAAGGTCATCCCCTCCCGGTAATCCCGGTAGGCTTCATAGGACTGCTCCGTATCCACCAGAATGGCGTGCTGTTTGCACACCCGCTGTTCCGGCGGCGGCAACTCCATATAGTCGCCGTAGATTCCCCGCAGGCAGGCGTCGTAATCGGCCGGGATCGGATACCGTCCTCCCTCAAACTCGCCTTGGCTGAGCCTGGTCAGATACGACCGGGGATACAGATTTTTAGAATACTCCTTGGCGGCGGCAAAGAAACTGTGCACCGTGTCGCCGGCAGGGTCTCCCCTTTTCGCCAGCCACAAAAACGGTTTCCGGGGCAGCACCCGGCACAGCACCATAAATACTTTCTTCGCCTTGCTGCGGGTCTCATAGCCTCGCTTGTCCAGCGCCTTGGCGATCACCACCGTGGAGGCGGCAAATTGCACCTTGCGTCCCAGCGTGCCGGAAGCCGTATGGTCACAGGGGAAAATGTCTATGTAGATCCCCTGATGGATCTCCGGGTCTTTGGGATGGTATTTTTCCAGACAGGCGGTACCGTTCAGCCGCAATTTGGAAAAGAACAGCGGCCAGTGTTCGGAAAACTCTTTTTGTAAGTAAAAGGTGTCGGTGTCCAACACGGCGGGCGCCTCTTTCAGAAAGCGGTCATACTCCTCCCGGAGCATCAGCACGTCCAGATCGTCATCCCAGGGGATGAACCCTTTGTGCCGCACCGCCCCCAACAGGGTCCCGGCAAACAGTATATAGGATATATTCAGCACTTTACACACCCGGTCAAACTCCGCCAATAACCGGAGCAACGCTTTTTGATGATCCGTGTGTGTATTCTCAAAAGCCGTGGCTGACTGCACTTGCATCACCCTAGACCTTTCTGTATTTTTTAACAGACAGCAAACCATAGCGCAGCAACGCTTTGGCGCTGGTGAAAACCGATTCTTGCATACCTTTGCGAAAAACCTTCCACCGCTCGATGGCGCTCTTTCCCTTGTTGGAGGCACGGGAGCCCTGGGATACACGGTATTTCGCCAGCACCTCCACCGCTCCTCGGGCCTGATAACCATCCCGCAAAAGCGTCAGCCAAAGCACCAGATCCTCGTGATAAAAATCCGTGCGAAAACGGTATTTTTCCGCAATCTCTTTGGAGAGCAAGGCGGTGGAACAACTGATCTCCGACCGGGCCATACTTTTTTTGTAATCCGTTTCGGAAGATACCAAAAAATCATTGCACAGCTTGTTTCCGTGCTCATCCATAATGCCATAGGAGCAATACAGAATATCCGCTCCCGTTTCTTTTGCCAGATCCAGTTGCTTCTCCAATTTCCTAGGATGCCACCAGTCGTCGCAATCCAGCAAAGCCACATACTGTCCCTGACACATATCCAAGCCACGGTTTCTGGTCTTCGCAACACCGCTATTTTTTTCATTACGGATCAGGTTGATGCGGGGATCCTCTTCCGCTAACCGAAGAACGATGTCACAGGTATCGTCCTTGGAACCGTCATCGATCACCAACAACTTCCAATGGGGATAGGTCTGAGCCATCACCGAACGGATCGCTTCTTCAATATAGGCGGATGCGTTATAGGCCGGCATGATCACCGATACCAACGCATCCGTTCTGTTGTCTGCACCCTCGTTCATCATTCAGCCCACACTTTTTTGTCAATTAGCGGACTCTCCGCCTGGTTTTGTTCGGATAGGAACCGAAGCGCCGCACATACGTAGATCGGCAGCAGGAACAATTCGTCAAAGAACAGATAGTCCAATGCCATCCAAGGGCCAAAGGCACCGATCAGCAGGATGGCCACCTGGGCGACATTGCTCCACCGGATCTTCGCCTCGCCCAACAGCGTCCGTACAAAGCAAACCATCCAAGCGAAGAACAGCAGACTGCCCACTATGCCGAACTGGAATATACATTGTATGAGCGTGTTGTGGGAGGCACGGTCGCCCACCAGCACGCCGGAATAGCCTTTACCAAACAACAGCAAAAGCGGATCCTCGGCAATGGCGTTGAAATAGTTGACCCATAGTTCGGTGCGCCCGGTGGTGAACTCGGACAGATTGGTGTCTGCGCCAAACCGGGAGAGCATCGTATCCAACATATCCGTAAACAGGGTGGAGGACAGAAGGAAAAGCGCCACCACGATCAAGGTGAATATCAGCGTGATCTTCACCGACACCTTGCCCTTGCGGAACAAGAGATCCGCAATCCAGAACAACAGCAGGCACACACCCACCAGCAGAAAGGACTTGGACACCGATATCAGACCGCAATAGAAAAGCGAAATCAACATCAGCACCAACATGACCAACTTCCGCTTTTTGTCGTTGTTGAGGAACAGGATCAGCACACCGCCCAACGCCGTGGTGATGTGAGCGGAATAGAAGTTGGGGTCGCTGTGATAACCCGACCGCCGCACCATACCCATCACGTAGTGAATGCCGATATACTGTGTGATGGTGGAGAACCCGGCCAGATACTGGGCGGTGATGGCCGCCAAAACAATTCCCAGTGCAAAAAACAGCGTCAACCAATAAAAGCCGTATTCTGCCTCCATCTCTCTGGTCAGAAAAGGCACCAGCATCAGCGTAATGGCAAACAGGATGTATGTGTTGTCTATCTCATAGCCGTACATCGTCTTGACCACCAGCGTCAGCGCCACCAGACAAAGGGCGGGCACCAAGTGGAGGATACGTACGTTCCGGCTGCCGGTAACGGTGTATATCAAGTAGATGCACAACAGCGCTATGGTAAAAAAGGAAATGGTTCCCGGCTGGATCTTCAGCAAGGGGGCAAAGGGCAGGAAAAACAGCATCACCGGTATGGCCATATTCTTTATGGCGGCCCACACCACCAGCAAAAGAAAGCAGACCAGACAGGGCAACAAGAGGACCATACTGCCCAGCGTCTGTGCCACCAGCAACCATATTGCCTCTAGAAAGCAAGCGCACAAAAATAGCGTTTTTGAACGAATCGTTATCATAAACCAGGCATCCTCATTTCACGCCTTCGAAACAGAAAACCACTTTCACCGTTTCCAGCAAAATTCGCAATTCCAGACCGATGGACCGGGTCTTGATGTATTCCACATCGTAGAGGATCTTCTCCTCCGGCTTGAGATAATAGCCGCCCCGCACCTGAGCCAGGCCGGTCATACCGGGCTTCACCTTTAAGCGCTGGCGGAAGCCGTGAATATACTTCTCAAACCGGTCGTAATACACCGGCCGTTCGGGGCGGGGCCCCACCACGCTCATCTCCCCCTTGAGAATGCACCACAACTGAGGCAGTTCATCCAAATGGGTCTTACGCAGTATCCGCCCCACCGGGGTGATGCGGGGGTCATCGTCACCCAAAGACCACCGGATGCCCTCTTGTTCGGCATCCTTCTTCATGGTGCGGAACTTGATAATGTCTATCTTCTTTCCGTTGAGACCCAACCGCTCCTGGCGATAAAACACCTTTCCGGGAGAGGATACCTTGATGATCAAAGCGATGAGCGCCATCGGCAAAGCCAACAACAACAGCAAAACGGCCGAAAAGACAATATCAAACGTCCGTTTTAAAAAAGAATACAGTGGTTTCGCCTCAACCTCGCCCAGATCCTCTATGTAATACTCTTTGTCGCTCTCATAGGGCAGGATAACTGCCACTTCGCTCTCGTTTATCTGCGATTCCATAGTCAAGGCTTTTCACTTCCTTTCCCTCATTATTTCTTAGTCTGCCAATTCATAGAAACAATCGATCACAGTCTCCATAACCGAGTCTTCATCGGGATAGAACTCCATATACTCCGTGCCCTCCACCGTTTCGCCGGTGATGTTGAGGATCGCATCCAGGTTGTGCTCGGCAAGCTGGGTCAACAGACTTTCCAGTTTGTTGCCGGAGCAGTCGGACACCAGATGATCCGCCATGGTCAGCGCCGCCTTGGACACAAAGCCCTCCTGCTGCTCCACACAACGGCGGGAACTTTCATACAACCCTTCCAGATACTGTTTCTGGCGTTTCATACGCTGGTTGTTGGTGGGGTCGTCCAGCCCCTGTCGGGAGCGGACGTACAGCAGTGCCTGCTCACCGGTGAGGGTGACGGTCTCGCCCTTTGCCATAGAGGCGTCCATAGCCGTGAAATCATCCAGCACCTCCACCGTGACGCCGCCCACCAGGTCGTTATAGACCGGCACGGCGCTCATGGTGATGGACAGATAATGATCCACCGTAATGCCCAAAAGGCCGGACACCGCATTGGCGGTATTGCGGCAGCTGACCTCACGGCCGTTGCCATAGGTGTGGGACAAAGCGATCTGCTTTGTCACCGTGCCGACACGCTCGCCGGCCACACCCAGCACATTCATCTCCACGATGGTGTCCCGGTTGATGTGGATACCTTTGCAGGTCTTGTTCTCTTTATCCATCACCAACAGCATCAGAAAATC
Organism: uncultured Ruminococcus sp.; assembly: GCA_964433515.1. Classification (GTDB taxonomy): domain Bacteria; phylum Bacillota; class Clostridia; order Oscillospirales; family Acutalibacteraceae; genus UBA5905. The sequence continues at coordinate 5,597 of CAYSRL010000027.1, read as the reverse complement.
GGCCTGCTGGTCGTTGTTGTAGGATTCGCTCTGGCCGTTCTCATAGGTGTCCAGGCCCAGCACCAACAACGTTTCGATGTTATCCCGGAGCACGTATTCCTTCCCCGCATAGATCAGGTTTTCGTCCAGCGCTTGCTGTTGCTCCGGAAACTGCCCGTATTGCCGCTCCCAAAAACTCAGCAGAAACAGCGCCGTGGAAAACACCAGCACGATCGCCAGAACCACCGCCAGGATCTTCAGCCCCGTTCTTCGGATATTTTGTTTTCTTTCGTGCGTATGCATAGTCACGTTCCTTTCCGTTTGGTTTCGGAACACGCTGAAAACAAGCAAAACCTTGCGGCTTACTTCTTGGCCTTTCCGGCGTTGTCATAGTTGCCGTAAGTCTTGTAATAGCGGTAATACCGCTTGTACCGATACTTGCTGTAATAGCTCTTGCCGTCTTTGGTCTCGTTCATCACACAGCCCAGCACGTTCACGTTGGACAGCCGCAACTGGCGGAAGCAGGCCTCCAACTCTTTCTTCTCGGTGTAATCCTCACGGATGACCACGATCATACCGTCGATATACTTGGAGATGGCCAGACCGTCGGAAACGATGTTGATAGGGGGCAGATCCACCACGATATAATCAAAATGCCCGGACAAATTCTGCAGAGCCGACTCCATCCGCTTGGAGCCCAGCAACTCAGAGGGGTTGGGGGGCAGCACGCCAGAGGGCATAATGTACCAGTTCTCCAGTTGCTTCGTCTTAAGGTCGGACAGATTCAGCGTCTTATCGCCCCGCAGCAGATCGGTCAGACCGGGGGTGCTCTTGATGCGCATCTTCTTAGCCACCGAGGGGATACGCAGGTCGCCGTCGATGAGCAGCACTTTCTTGCCGCTCTCCGCCAGCACGTAGGACAGGTTCACCGCCGTGGTGCTCTTGCCCTCGCCACGGATGGAACTGGTGACGCCGATGATGCGGCACCCCTCGTCATCCGGCAGGGTGAAAGACAGGTTGGTTCTCAGCAGTTTGTACTGCTCAACCGCCGTAAACTCCAGATTTTTGTGCAGCGTCTTCTGATCGTCCGCAAACAGAGAGAACCCTTTTTTATGCTTTCTGATTCCCATCACTTGTCCTCTCCTTTCTTGGCGACCTGTGCATAGCCGCTGGCGTATCTGCTGGAATAACCGTATTTCTTGGAACCGCCGTCCATCAGGTTGGGCACCTGAGCCAGAATGGGATAACCATAGGTCTTGATGACGTACTCTTCATCGTGGACGGTATTGTCCAGCAGAGCCATCACGATGAGTGTCGCTATGGACAGGAGCACACCCACCAGGAAACCCACGGCGGTATACAGCGTGATGCTGGGCGCCACCTTTTCGGTGTCGGCGATGGCAGAGTCCACCACCTCCATCGAGGCGCCCTCCACCACTTCGGTGACCCGCTGCGGCAGGACGGTGGCAATGCCGTTGGCGATGCGCTCCGCCTCATAGGGGTCTTGGCAGGTGACGGTCACCCGCATCACTTCGGTCTCGTTCACCGGGCCGGACTCGATCATATCGTAAATTTCTTCCCAAGTATAGTCCACCCCGGTCTCGTCGATGAGCCGCTCCAGGGTGGTGCGGTTTTTCAGCAGCACCGTATAGGTCTTAGCCAGACTCTGGGCGGCGGTCAACTCGGAGGAACTGATGCTGAAGCCCAGGTCACCCACGTTGAAGGAACTGTTGTTGACATACAGCATGATCGACGAGGAATAGGTGGGGGTGATAGCAAAAGCCGCAACCACAAATCCCAGTATGGTGGTGATAATGCTCACAATGGCTACCAGCCAGATCCGTTGCCACACCACCTTGACCACGTGGGCAAGGTCTACCACATAATAGTCCTTGGTGTTTTTTTCTACTCTTTCCATTGTTCTGCTCCTTTGTCGGTCCGATTCATCTTCCGATTTTGCGGACGGTTTTTGATGCGGCAAACAACTAGACCGCATATGTGCCGATACTAACATCCCTATTATAATATATAATAATAAAGAATGCAACCTTTTTTTGCCGAATTTGGTCGGTTTTGGGAAATATTTTTTGCTGATCTTCCACCTTGGAATGGGGCAACCCTTTTCCGAAAACGGCAGCGCATTTTTTGTATTGCCAACAGCCGTTTCCCGTGTTACAATGAAAAATGACAACATATAGGAAGGTGAAATTATGCAATCCATCCGGCACATTTTCAAAACCGGCTATGGCCCCTCCAGTTCGCACACTATGGGGCCTTCCTATGCAGCCCTGGATTTCATCGACAAGTATAAAGAGGCGGATTCCGTCACGGCGATCCTCTACGGCTCGCTGGCAAAGACCGGGCAGGGTCACGGCACCGACCGGGCCATCCTGGATACCCTTGCCGGCTATGACACCCGGGTGGAGTGGGACGCCGTCTCCCCCACTCCGGAACACCCCAATACGATCGATTTTATCGCCTATAAAAACACCGTGGAGATCGGCCGTCAGCGGTATTATTCCGTGGGCGGCGGCGAGATCCGTGCCGAGGGACAAGCCGTAACGGCGGACCGCCCTCAGGTGTACGCCGAAAAGAATTTTTCCCAGATCGCCGCCCTGTGCAAATCCCGGAATATCCGGCTGTCCGACTATGTGTTTGAGCGGGAGGGCGAGGACATTCAGCCTTTTCTGCTGAATGTCTGGCACACGATGCAAAACGCCGTCAGCGAAGGCCTCACCAAGACCGGCATTCTCCCCGGCGGTCTGGAGGTGGAGCGCAAGGCGCAGTATTTATACAGCCAAAAACACATTGACGAAAGCCCCCAGACCCGGGAGAACCGCCTGGTGTGCGCTTACGCTTTTGCGGTCAGCGAGCAGAATGCGGACTGCGGCATCATCGTCACCGCTCCCACCTGCGGCTCCTGCGGCATCGTTCCGGCGGTGCTCAAATATATGCAGGATAAAAACGGCTTCTCAGACAAGGACATTCTCCGGGCGCTGGCGGTGGCGGGACTTATCGGCAACATCGTGGCCACCAACGCCTCTATCAGCGGCGCCGCCTGTGGCTGTCAAGCCGAGGTGGGCACCGCCTGCAGTATGGCGGCGGCGGCTCTGTGCGAACTGTTTGAGATGGGCATCGACCAGATCGAATACGCCGCCGAGGTGGCTATGGAGCACCACCTGGGTCTGACCTGTGACCCGGTGTGCGGGCTGGTGCAGATCCCCTGTATCGAGCGCAACGCCGTGGCGGCTATGCGGGCGATCAACGCCCTGAGTCTGGCCAACTTCCTATACGGAAGCCGCAAGGTGTCCTTCGACTGCGTGGTGGAAACTATGTACCAGACCGGTAAGGACCTGTCCCATCTATACCGAGAGACCTCCGAGGGCGGACTGGCAAAACTGTATTCCCAAAGCTGAGGAGGAATCGAATATGCACAAGCAACCCGGCATAGCCGTTATGCACGTGACGTTTCTGCTTTTGCTGTTATTGACCTTTGTCGTGCAGTATTTTGTTCCGCCAATCATTGCTCTGCTTATTGTGTTGCCTCCGTGGGCTGTTTGGATCCATTTTTACGGCAAACGGTTTGAGTGTCCCTGCTGTCACAAGAATTTGGGGCGGTTTATCCGCCACTTATCCCGCTGTCCCAATTGCGGAAACGAATTGCACGAAGAGTAACAAAAAGTGCTCCAAGGGTGGCCTCGGCAGTATTCCCAAAACGAAAAACGGGAGATGATTTTGTGACCAAGACGAGATCTCTGCTTTCCTATGTGATGGTGTCGTTGATGGCGGTTTTGCTGGCTCTGAACTACCACATTTTCATCGTGCAAAACGGCTTTGCCCCGGCGGGGCTCAACGGCATCGCCACCATGATTCAGTACAAGACCGGCTTCAGCATCAGTTATATGTCCCTGCTGATCAACCTGCCCTTGTCGGTGTTTGCCTTCTTTTTCGTCCACCGTTCCTTCGCAATGAAAACGCTTACATTCTCTCTGGTCTACTCTTTTTCTTACCTGATTTTACAGCGTTCGGGGCTGGACTTTATCCAGTATAACGCCGGCGGTCACGACACCATTTACCCGGTGATCATCAGCGGCGTCATCAGCGGGGTGGTATACGGCATCTGCTTTCGGGCGGGCGCCTGCACCGGCGGCACCGATATCCTCTCCCGATACATCAATAAGATCAGACCCACCACCGACTTTTTTGTGATGACCTTTATTCTCAATGCGGCGGTGGCGGTCATTTCCCTGTTCGTGTATGCCGAGACCGGCGTGGATTATAAGCCGGCGGCCTTATGCATCACCTATTGCTTCATTTCCAATTTTGTGGGCAACCAGATCCTCAAAGGCTCCAAGACCGCCTACAAATTCACCATCATCACCACCCACCCGGAGGAGATCACCCGGGACATTTCCGAGATCCTGCAGCATAGCGCCACCCGCCTTCACGCTTTGGGCACCTACTCCAAGACCGAAAAAGAGGTGCTCCTCTGCGTGGTGAATAAGCACCAGTTGTACGATTTCCAGCGTATCATCGGCCGCTATGACGAAACCTTCTCTTTCTACGAACTCATCAACGAAACCTACGGCAATTTCAAGCACGTAAAATAGTCAAAGGCGGCACCGTCGGTGCCGCCTTTTCCCTTGCTGATTTATCCGATCGTCACCTTGTTTCGGCCACGCCTGCGGAGCGCATATCCGGTGAAATACACCGTTGCCGATGCCATAAGTATCGCCAAAAACATCAGCAGCATATTCACCAGCCACCCGCAGGAGGCGTAAATGTCTTTGAACACCGCCAACGGACTTTGCACATACGGAGATATGTAAAAACAGTTGATCTTATTCCCGAAGATCAGGTTGAATCCCTGCGCCACACCGCAGGAGCCAAAATACACGGCCACCGCCTTGCCATAGGAGCGGGGGTCGGCGCAGACTCTCCCGCTGGCATAGAGATACAGCCCCAGAAACACCAGCAGCATATGCCAGATATAGGCGTGGAGCGTCAGGGTCACGTAGCCGTGCTGAATGCCGCTGGGCTCCGCAAAGGCCATGATTCCCCCCACCATATTCACCGCAAACATATACTCGTACAACCACCGGTTGACCTTCTCGTTGCGGCAGAAAGCGCAGAACAGCCCCAGATACATGGGCACCGAGCAAAGTTGGAAGGGAAAAGCGCCCCAAAAGCCCCAGCCGTAGGGGTTGACGGTGAGATGGAAGGCGATCTTATACACCTCGGTGATCACCAAAAACCCGCTCACAGCCCCCAAGACTATGCGGTGTTGCCGGTCGTTGGTGTGCCGCAGCCGCCAGACCGCCAGCGCCGTCACCGCCAACAGCCCCACCGTCATCAGAATGTGGAACCATCCGTAAGCGGCGGGTTTTTCCATTTCCCAAGCGGTCCAAAAGAAAAAAGATCTCATCGCAAAGCACCCCTATTTCGCCAGATTTCTCTTTCTTTATACCACCTTTCGACCGTCTTTGCAACCCTAAATTCCGACCCTAAATTCCGACCCTAAATTCGCCCCATCCCCAACCCCCAGCACAAACCCCTCTGCTGCTGTCAATATAGGACACACCGATTCGCAAAAATATTTACTTTACATCAAAAAAACG
>CAYSRL010000026.1:0-13986 GCA_964433515.1 uncultured Ruminococcus sp. | reverse complement strand
GATTTCCTTCGGCGGCTCCGGTACGGGCGACACCGACGAGGTGTATGTGGACGATATACGGGTCGTCAACCTGTCCGGTAACGAGATGGACCGTGTGCAGGCTCTGGAGAATGCCGGCGCCAGCATCCGGGACACCGAGGATGGCAATCCCGCTCTGGCCTTCCGTTTTGACCTGTCTGCCGATGGCATTGAGGTCACCAACGGCAACGTCTATACCGCCGGTACCGGCACTCTGAAACTGTATACCTATGCAGATGTGATCGGCAATATCCAGCGCTTTGGTGCCGTGGTTACCAACAACGCCACCATCGGCGCCGATGCCGACGCCTTTAAGCTGGACAACGTCAACAACGGCACCGTCCTGGATGTGAACGCCAAGTATCTGTGTGATCTGGAGGACAACTCCGTCGGTTATGCGGTGCGTATCATCAACATCCCGTGGGATAAAGTGGGCACCGACATCTATGCCCGTCCCTACTACGTCTATGAACTGGACGGCGAAGAGGTCACCATTTACGGCGATATCATCAGCAACAACTATTCTTATGTTGAGGCCACCCGCCGCACCAAGCGTGTGCTGACCATCGGCGAGGACAACATCTACGATTCCATCGACACCTATCTGTATGACGTGCTGAAGAGCGCTGATTATGACCAGGTTATCCTGGGCAACCTGTGCCCGGAGGATGGCGACACCTATACCTATTATAAGAACGACGACAACGGCGTGTGGACCACCACCACCGACGTGGATGCCGCCACCGCCATCGCCGACGAGCGCTGGCAGTATATCGTGGTCAACGATGTGGAACTCTTAGACTGGGTCAACGAAAACAAGCCTACCGATGCTCAGGTGCTGTACCACATCGGTTGGGAGGGCGAGTTCGCCGATAATGCGGCCACCGCCCAGTCCGCCGGCACCGACAGCGTGATCCCCGCCGGCACCGCTCTGGAGAATCTGGCCACCATCGATATGCAAGACCTGTACACCGACGACACCTATCTAAGCGATCGGGGCGAGTATGCGGTCTCTCTGGCCTGGTTCATCACCCTGACCGGTGAGAGCCTGGATCTGGTGACCTACATCCCCGAGGTCGTTGGCGCTGACGAGTACGATATGGCCCGTGCCGCTGCCCACGCCTGGTATAACCCCTATGAGATCGATGACCTGACCGAAGTGGTGCTGTTTGCCGGCTCCGACTTCCAGCCCGACACTTGGGCGAAGGGTGTCACTACCCTCCAGACTCTGACCGGCTCTCTGATGAACCAGGGCTATGGTATGTTCGACGGTCTGCTGTTTGTGGGTGACTATACTCAGGCTCTGGGTTCCGACTACGATTCCGGTACTGAGGGTATGAACGTGCTGGATGAGGAGATCTCCAAGAACGTCAACTTTGACAAGATCTATTCTCAGGGTAACCACGACCATGCCGATCTGGAGATGCTGAACCCCTATGGCAACAACGATCCCGACAACGCCCCCTATGGTGTGTTTGTCATCAACGAGGATAATTACAATGCCTACGGTGGCGGCGGACAGCAGGTTGCTGCCGATCTGACCGCTTACTGCAACGAGAAGTTGGCAAGCGACTGGGGTAACAAGCCCATCTTTGTGTTGAGCCACCTGCCCCTGCACTACAACTATCGCACCATGAAGGATAAGGGTGCCCTGACCGCCTCCTATATTATTGATGCGTTGAACGCCGCCAGCGATGCCGGCCTCAACATCATCTACCTGATCGCTCACAACCACTCCGGTGGCTATGACGATTATCTGGGCGGCGCCGCCATCTACATCCCCAAGGGTGACTCCATCCTGGTGCCCGACGCTTCCAACTATGCCAATGCTCCCATCGAGACCGAACTGCGCTTCACCTATATGAACGCCGGTTACACGGCCTATTACGTCAATACGGGTAACGGTGCGGATACGGCGCTGACCATGAGCACCTTCCGCATTCAGGCAAACGGCGACGTGATCATCACCCGCTATGATGCCAGCGGCGTCCACAACCTGAAGAGCGCCGGTAAGGTGAGCCCGAACGATGCCGAATACACCTCGTACACCTACGACGACGAGCGTGTATACACCTCCTCTCGTATTGTTGGCGCCAACAAGGACGAGGAATATGTAGAGAACTAAGCAGTTTTCCCCCTTAATCGATCTTCCCTGCAGCAGACTTTCTGCTGCAGGGGGGATCACCCCTAATCAATAAACAACTTGTTGTTTTTGCACAAAAAAACAGATCGGTTTTTGGTGCACACGCCTCTTGCCTAATCCAAAAATTTGTGCTATACTCTATATGATTAGTAATGACTTTGAAAGGAGTTTTCTGCTATGAGAATCTACACTTCCCCCGAGATGAACGTGATGAGTTTTTCTCCCGAAGAGGCTATCGCTGCTGTTGCCCAGAGTGAGGGCAGCCATGTGTTCAACGATGCTCAGTTCGGTGGCTGGTAATCGTTCCGTTCAAACCTAATACTTAACAAATAGAGATCCTCCGGCTTTGGTCGGAGGATCTTTATTTTTCACTTTGATATGAAAATTTTATAACTTGAATATCAAAAACTCTTGATTTTCATAAAAAACCGTATATAATGTAATATATATTTTGGTTCTATGCACACGGAGGCACGTATGAACATAGCTATCCCTTCTCGCTTTATATCCGCCGATCAGCGGTATATGTATCGTATGCAAACCCCCTTTCTCTTAGCCATTGACGAGCGCATCGTTAATGGACGATGGAGCTGCCGTGAACTGCATTGGCACGACTATTTCGAGGTGGAGATCGTGCTCAGCGGCACCGGTATCCACCAATACAACGGCACCAACTATCCCCTTTCGGAGGGTTGTGCCTATCTGCTTACGCCGATGGATATCCACGCCCTCATCCCCGACCCCGGCACCGACCTGCATGTGGTGCATCTGCGCTTTGACGAGCAGGCCATTTTCGGTGAGGTGCGGGATCTGCTGCTCCAACACAATCACGTGCATTCGGTGAAATTGAACGAGAGCGATTTTGACCGGTTGCTCACGCAACTCAATGAGTTGCTCCATTGTTTTGAGGTGAACAACACACAAAGCCTCAGCATTCAGTTGATGCTTTCCTATCTTTGTCTGCACATTATTCGGGAGAGCCCCCTGGAAGACAACCCTATGCCCTCCTATAACGCCGCTAATCCGGTGGTGCATCAGACCCTGCAGTATATCTTTTACAATTTTAGAAAGAAGATCACGATGCAGGAATTGGGCGAAAAGGCGCACGTTTCCCCCAACCACCTGGCGCTGTTGTTTAAGCAATCCACCGGCACCACCTGTATGCAGATGATCGCCGACCTGCGATTGCAATACGCCACCAAGTTGTTGGAAAACCCCAATCTGAATATCGAAACCATTTCGGCACAATCCGGTTTCTCGGCGGCCTCCTATTTTATCTCCGTGTTCCGTAAAAAGTATGGCATCACGCCCAAGGAGTATCAAAGCCAGAACAAGGTGCAGAATCTGGGTGTCGGCACCGTTACCGAAATAGCCGAAAATTATGAGTTTTAATGAAACAGGTCCCTATCCGTTATGGATAGGGACCTGTTTTATGTGCAAAGGTTTACGCCTTTACAAGGAAATCCCCCGGCAAAATTTGCCGGGGGATCTTTTAGAACCTATTGCGGATTACTCCTCGGGGGTCTCAGCCTTTTTGCGCTTTTTGATCAGCACAATAACCAGAACACAGATGCCAGCCAGCACTGCCGCAATACCGGCGCCAATGCCAACCCACAGCATAACCGTAGAGAACACATCGTTATCCTCGGTGCCCGGATCGGTCTCTGCAGGTGCCTCAGAGGGCTCCTCAGAGGGCTCGGTGATCACATCAGTGGGTTCGGCCACCGGCTCGGTCTCGGTGGGAGTATCGACCGGATAATAGGAATCGGTGGGATAATACTCCTCGGGATAATACTCCTCGGGATAATCCTCAGTGGGAGTCTCAGTAGGCTCCACGGTGGCCTCAGTGGTTTCGGTGGTCTCGGTGGTCTCTTCGGTAGGCTCTGTGGTGGTCGTGGTGGTGGGCAACGGGATGAACTTATCCACCACGTCGGCACCATCCGACTTCTTGAACAGACGCATATTATCCAGCAGAACCTCACCGCCGTCGTCCACGATGGCGATACCGACACGCTCGTACACGCCGGTGTTGAAGCAACTAGCGACCGTGTACCAGCCGTCTGTGCTGTTGGCCTCGTCGTAATCGTAGGAATCGAAACTGATCTCCAGGAAGTTGATCTTATCCTTCAACTTATCGTCGAACAGAACCAGTTTACCAAAACCATCCTCCAGGATCTTCAGATCCACAACGAACACATACTGGGTATCCTGCTCCAGTTCCACCCACTTGATGGTGGACAAAGCAGCCTGGTTGCCAGAGGCGGTATACTTCATAGAAGTACCGTACTCATACTTGTTATCCACAAAGGACAGAACACCATTTCTCCAGCCATAACTGTCAGCCCAGAAACCGGACTTATCCTTGGTGTTGAAGTTGGGGTCGGGAATCAAAGAGTCTTCCTCTTCGCAAGCATAATAGTCTATCGAATAACTCAGGGAAACGGTCCCTCCCATATTCTCAGACACATACTTGGTGCCCTTACCCACAACAAACAGAGCCATATCATCGATGTACATCTGAGAATTCACACCGCTGATAGCAATACCGACCTTGGTAGCACTACCGGTGTTGAACTCCACGCTACGCAGGTGCCACTCATCATCCCAAGCGGTGGGAACGATCTGACGCTCGCCATTCAGGATGGAATAGCCGCTCATCTCCAGATATGTACCGCCATCGTCCACGATACCGATGGTGGCATCGCCGCAGTTGTCGTCGGACAGGTATTTACCCTTCAGCCAGGTGGAGAACACATAACTGGTATCCGCCTCCAGATCCAGCCAGAAGATCAGTTTGGTCTGTTCCTCGATGCCTGCGGTGTTGAAATACAGGCTCTTATCGCCGAACTTGGTGGTATCGTCGTCCACGATGGAGATGGTATCACCGGTGAAGCCATCCTGCCACTGACCGCCCTTAGCGTTTTCAAAACTGGCGTTGTTCAGCAGGTTGTCTTCCGCACTCATAGGACGGTTCTTATCCACGCCGTAAGAGGTCAAATACATAGAGGTCTTGGGAGGCGTGTCAGGAACAATGGGATCCTCCGGCTCAGTACCCTTGACATACAGGGCAACCTCATCCAACAGGAAGATACCGGAATTAGCCGACTCGGGGCCAAACTTGATAAACAGTTTGGTGGTCTCGCCGGAGTTGAAGTAGATACGGCTCTCCTGCCACTCCTTATCGGTCTGCTGGAACCACTTCTGGCCATCGCAGTCCACGTTCATATTGGTGATGTTGATGGTGTCATAGTCCATCAGGAACAGGTCCCAAGCACCGCTGCCGGATACACGGCGGGTATGCCAGATCAGCACGTAATCGGTGTTGGGCTGGATCTTGACCACCTGGGTCAGAGCCTCACCATAAGCGGTATCATAATCCAGTTTGGCAGAAGCCTCACCAATAAAGGCGTCCTCAGAAAGCACGGTGTTACCCTTCCAGGTCCAATCGTCCTTACCGTTCTCGAAACTACCGTTCTTGATCAGGTTACCGTCTTCGGGTTCAGGCTCCTCGCCCTCTTTAACGATGGCGATATCGTCAATCAAGACGATACCGGCACCGGTAGACTCAGAGGTGAACTTAAACTTAATAACGTTGTTCGAACCGGTGGAAACGGTGATCTCATACTTGATCCAATCGCCGGAGGTCTCGTTCATCCAGTTCTGACCGTCGCAACTGTAATTCACGTTGGAACCGTTCATCAGAATCAAGTTGAAGGCCTTGGAGCCTTCCACACGCTTGGCGTACCAGGTGATGACATAGTTGGTGTCCTTCTCGACAGAAACGGTCTGCAGAGCAACCTCGGCCCAAGCGGTGGGGTTATCCAGTTTCAGAGCGCCGTTACCCTTATGGGTGTCGTCGCTGACGATGCTGGCATAATTGTTCAGAGTCCAGCCCTCGTCACCATTCTCAAAATCGCCGTTGACCAGTTCGGCGGAACCGATGGGAGTATCAGGATCATCGGGATCCGGCTCTTCACCCTTCTTATACATCTTGATGTCATCGAAGATACCGGTGGCACTGGCCCCATTACCCATAATGGCCAGATAGATCTGGGTGTTGTCGCCGGAATTGAACTCGAAGGTGGTCAGAGTCCAGTCAGAACCGGAGGCAAAAGTAGTCTGAGCCATATTCTGGTCAGCAGGACAGCTCTTAGAGATCAGGGACATATTGGTAGCGCCCTTAGCATAGGCGTGAACCACATAGTCGGTGTTGGCCTCTACGTTGATCACCTGACGGAATATGTTATACTGGCCGCAGGAGATCTTTACGGCAGAGCCGCCATTACGGCCGCCAACGATCTCCACATCGCAGGAGCCCCACAGGTTTTCCCAACCGTCGATCTGGCCGGTCTCGAAGTCGCCGTTGGTGATATAACCGTCGAAAGAAGCTTCCTTCAGTTCCGTAACGGTGACATCATCCACATACACATCTTCGGGAGCGGAACCGGAGCCGCAGAAGTTAACGAAAATGGCGTCGGTGGTAGGTGTAACGGTAAAGGTCTTCTTGGTCCACTCGGTGGCGGAGTTGGCATCAAACCAAGAACCATCCAACTGAGCACCGGCAGCGCTGCCGTCCTTGATCTGGACGTTTATACCGGTGGTATTGACCTTGAACCAGAAGGAGACCTCATAACTCTTGCCGGCCTCGGCGGGAACAGCCTGATTCAGCAGACCGCCCCAGCCGCCGTTACCGATCAGGTGGGCGCCATAGGAACCGTCGTGAGCGGCAGCAGCCTCGATCACGGTGGACTGGTGAGTTTCCCAACCGGTGCTATCGCCGGTCTCGAAATCGCCGTTGACAATGCCGGTAACGGGCTCTACGGGGTCGTCGCCGCCGGCATCCTTCTTGACCATCTGGAAATCGTCAAAGGTACCCTTGGAATCGGCCACGTTACCCATCAGCGTAACGATCAGTTTGTCGTTGTTACCGGAATTGACCTCTAAGGTGACCTGGGTCCAGTCGGAGCCGCCATTCATACCGGCGCTCGTCATATTGGTAGTGTCGGCGCCATCCTTGACAAGCAGCAGCATATCGGTGACATTCTTATACCAACCAGTGATAACATAGTCGGTATTTTCCTCCACGCTGACGATCTGGCGGACGTGTTTCCACTGTCCGGAAATGACGTTCATAGCGGTACCGCCGTTACGGCCATCCACTAAGGTGACGGTGTTGCTACCCCACAGGTTATCCCAAGGATCGATCTCACCGGCCTCAAAATCGCCGTTGCCCAGCAGGTTATCGCCGGTAGGCTCATCGGGCTGAGAAGCGTTCTTGCTTACCATAACGGCATCGTCGTAGATGCCCTTGGCACCATTCTCATTACCCATCAGGCAAACATAGACGCTGGTGTAGCTGCCGGAGTTAAACTCCAGAGTAGCCTGTTTCCAGCTAGAACTGCCGTCGCCCAGACTCATCTGCTGCACGTTGGTGGTGTCGCCGCCATCCTTGATCAGCAGACTCGTCTTATTGACGTCTTTATACCATACGGTGACGATATAATCGGTATTGGCCTCGACCGCCACCTTCTGACGGACGATCTGCCACTGGTTGGCGCCAACACTCATCGCCCAATTGCCGTCGTGAGCGTCAGACACGGTAGAGACGGTGCAGGAACCCCACACATTCTCCCAACCGGTGATGTCACCGGTCTCGAAATCGCCGTTCACCAACATATTGTCGCCGGTGGAAGGAGCCGGATCCTCGCCGCCCACTTTGACCATAGTCAGGTCGTCAAGCAGGATCACACCGGCATTCGCAACCTCACAGGAGAACTTCAGCAGAACGGCGGTGGCAGAACCAGTTTGCACCACGCACTCATTCTTGACCCAGTTTCCGGAGGTCTCGTTCATCCAGTTGTTGCCTTCACGCTCCAGGTTGGCGTAGCCATTGTTGTTCATAATGAACAGGTTAAAGGTACCGTTGCCGGACACACGCTTGGAATACCAAGTGATCTTGTATTCACTGTTGGCATCCACAGACACAACCTGGATAGCCGCCTCGCCCCAAGCGGAGGGATTCTCCAGTTTCAGGGCGCCGCTGCCGCCGTGGGTATCGTCGCCCACAAGCGTAGCGGTACTGGCCATAGTCCAGCTGTCAGTGCCGCTCTCGAAATCGCCGTTGACAACGATGTTCTCGTCGGAGGCGATGGCACTGATCAGCGAACTCAGAGGAATCAGCGTGCAAAGGATCAACAGAGAGGCCAGGAGAGCCAATGCTTTTTTCATATTCTTCTTAAACATATTCTCTCCCCCTCCTTAAACAACCTCGTACAGCTCAATGCTGTCGATATAATAGTGTACGGGCACGCCCAGATAACTGACCGCACGGAAGTCAAGACCCAACTTTCCGCTCTCGTTGGTCTTGAAGATGGCGGAATCCTCTCGCCACTCATTCTTGCTTCCACGCAGCATATACAGTGCCGTTTCAGAATCGTCGTAAAGATCGCCCAAACCGGTACCCTCGCCATCAGCGCCCAAATAACGCAGGAACAGATAACCGGACATCTTGTTGACCTCGTCGGACTCGTCATAGGCGAACTCGGCGTCGGAAGCGATCTTATATTTCAGCACGATCTTATACTGGGTGTTGGGCTTAACATCAATACCATCCAGGTGGATACCGGACCAGTCGGAACCGCCGGAATTCTTCTTGAACTCCAGAACCTTCGTGCCGCTGGGAGCATCCTCAACCTCAATGACCTGAGCGGTATAGTTGGCACCGTTCTCGCCGAACTCCTGCCAACCGTCCATACCATCCTCGAAGTCGCAGTTATAATCCGCCAAAAGGTTGATGGGAGGACCGGTGACAACCGCCTCGTTGGTGGGGTCGGACTCGGCCACATTGCCGTAATCGTCATAAGCGATCATCTTGTACATAACGGTGGTGCCGTCGGGCTGCATATTGGCGACCTCTTCGTCAATATAGGTGCCCTTGAAGTTCACCTCGTACTCATAGGGATCCATGCCCTTTTCCAGGGTCTTCCAGGTCTTGCCGCCGTCCAGAGAACGGAGCAGATCCAGAGAAGTGGCCTGACGGGAAGAGATCCACTCTACCGTACCGGAACCCTTGTTACAGAACAGCACGGTCTTATCCAGGATGGTCTCCTCACCTCTGTGGGCGGCACGATAAGACTCGGCATAATAGTGGATGGTGTAAGCGCCGGCACGGAAATCGGTGGTAGACTTACCATCGGCGGCCAGCAGGTCATAAACACCGCCATAGCCCTGGTTAGACCAGCACCAATACATCCAGCCGGAATAACCCTCGACCATAAAGTTGTCACGGAACTGGATCTGCTTAATGGTCCAGATTTCGTCATCCACCACAACGCCGTCACCCAGACCAAACTCGGTGGCAATGACAGGAGCGGTGGCACGCATATCCTCAATATCTTTCGGGACAGCGCTTTGGGTGTACTGGTTACGGCCGAGGAAATCAAAGTCGATATCCTCATACCAGGTCATATCGGAAGCGTTGCTGGAGTTGGTGATGGACACATTCGGCAATTCCTGACGGACCGTATCGGTAACCGCTTTCAGGAAGTACAGCATATCGTCTCTGTTAACACCGTACAGCAAACGCTGTTCAAAGTGATCGCCGATATCGCTATCGTTGATCTCGTTCTCCAGCTCAACGCCGGAAGAAACCATCACGACGGTCTCGGGATACTCGGCCAACACCGCACACAGGGGCTTCACAAAACGCTCGGCGTAGTGATCCGCCACCTCGGGGTTGCCGTAAGCCTGAGCCACACGGTCCCAGACCAGTTTGTTGTCGGGGTCGTCGATCACCTCGTTAAACGAAGAGGTGTGGAACGTAATGCTCCACAGGACCGGCATACCTATCTCTTTGCAGATATCCAGCAGACGGCGGACATTATTGAGGTATTCCTCTTTGATGCCCAGAACGTCGCCGTTATCGTCATAAATAACACCCTCGCCATAGGGGGAACCCTCATAACCGAGAATGTTAAAGCCCAAAGCCTTCAGGTTGTAGATCTCACGGTAAATATTGATTTCACCGTATTGGTCAATACCAACCTTCATCCAGTTATCACTGTCCAAAACGTCAGCGACCATATCGTTGCCGGTGAGGCAATGGCCCAGCCAAGCGTGCCGGAACCAAGGATACCAGATACCCTCCAGATACCCATCACGCTGCAGGATCTTCTCCACCTCGTTGGGTTCATCTCTCCAGGTCTGGACGGTGACACCGCTACCGGATACAAGCACGGTACCCACGACGCTGAACAACAAAGCAATTGAGCACAGAATGGGCAGTATTACCTTTAGTGTGGTTCTACTCATCTCACTCATCCTTTCTTCTCTATCCAAAGCGGGACCTCGGCCAACCCGAGGTCCCGCCGGCATTCAGATTACGTATTTACGAATGGGATTAGCCCAACTCTTTCTCGATCTTGGAGATGTTGGCCTCCAGAACGGAAGTCCAGGACTCCAGGTTGGACTTGATCTTAGCCTTGGTGTCGGCCTCATCCAGCAGAGAGTACTGGATGGAGTAAGCGGTGTACTCACCGCCGTAGGTCAGAACACCAACGGAGTTGTAAGACTGGATGGTCTGATTCCACATCCAGTCCATAACCTCCCAGCACTCGGGATGGTCAGGATCGTAGAAACTAGCCTTGATAGAGGCGATGTTGAACTCATCCAGGTAGTAACGCAGATACCAAGCAGCAGCCTCCAGAGTCTTGCCGGTCACACGGGTGGGGAAGCCCCAAACGGTACCGTCACAGGCGGCAACAGTCTTGCCCGCCGGAGAGGGGAAGGGAACAACGCCCCAATCGTCCTTCATATTCTGGGGAACGTAGGTCTTACGGCTGGACTCGGCCTGCATAAAGTAAGAACCGCCGCCCAGCATAGCAGCCTTGCCCTGATAGAAGGGAGTCTGGCCGGTGTAGGAGGTGTCAACCACCTTGTAGGTGTTGATCAGATCCCAGTTCCAGTTCCAAGCGTTCAGAACGCCGGAGGAGTTGATGTTGCTCTTCAGACCGGCCTTGGTGGACTTAACATAGTCCTCGCCGGCGGACAGCATCCAAACATACTGACCAACGTTGGTCAGACCGGACAGGCCCTTCTTGGAGTCGGTACACTTCTTAGCGATCTCCAGGCAGGTATCCCAGTTCCACTTACCAGCTTTCCACAGGGTGTAGGGATCTTCCTTAACGCCCATCTGCTTCAGGATGTCCTTGTTGAAGAACATCACGTGGAAGGTACAGTTGGTGGAGGTCTTCAGGTTGAGACCGTAATGCTCGCCCTTGTAACCGAACTGATCCATCAGGCTGATAGCGTACACGCTGTTATCGGTGAAGTCCAGACCGGAAACCTTAACGTTGCTGAGGGACTGCATCAGGCCACGGGTGATGGGCTGGGGATACCACTCGTTGATGATAGCGGCAATGGAGGGAGAGTTCTGAGCCATAACCTTAGCAGACAGATTGGTCTGATACTTATCCATAGCGGCGGTCTCGTAAGAAACCTCGATACCGGTGGCCTTCTTAAAGGCCGCAGCCTTTTCCTCGTCATCGCTGGCCTTGGTCCACCAGATCAGCATCTTGATCTTGGTGCCGCTCAGAGAAGACGGAACCTGCTCCAGAACACTCTTGCCGGCGGCCTTAGTGGCGGAGGTGGTAGACTTAGTGGCGGAGGTGGTCACCTTGGAGGTGGCAGTGGTCGAACGCAGACCGTTGCCGGAAGTGCTCTGAGTAGCCTTAGTGGTATTGTTCTGGCTACCCTGAGTGGACTTGCCGGACTGGGTGCTCTGAGTCACCTTAGAGCCCTGAGTACCCTGAGTGCCCTGAGCGCTCGCAGTAGCGTCGGTGCTCTCGGTGGCGTCGGTGCTCTCGGTGGCATCGGTGCTCTCGGTGGCGTCGGTGCTCTCAGTGGCATCGCCGCTCTCGGTGGCATCGGTGCTCTCGGTGGCATCGGTGCTCTCGGTGGCACGGCCTTCTTCCAGGCCGCTGGCCCCCTCGCTGTCGCCGCCGCCACAGCCGACCATAGTCAGCATCATAACGGCAACAAGCAACAGGGCCAGCAGACTCATCAGGCGACTGGACTTTGCTGTTTTCATAGTGGATTCCTCCTAAATTAAAAATTTTTTAGAAACAAATTCATCAAACCCGGATGGCCAATCCGTCTATGCCGGTTTTCTGCACCTCCTTGTACTAGCGTGTAGCAGATTTCTATTGGCTCTCTATGTGGGCAAGATCAATGGGGCAAGAGCCAACCCGATAGCATCGCAGCGCAGTATGCGTACGGCCCTAGATGTGGGCCGAAAAGTGCAATTAAAAGCGCCGCTTTTAGTTGCCATAGGGACAAAAACCCACACTGATGCTATTCTGCATTATCATCATAACATAAACGCTGTTTTTTTGCAATACTTTTTAGCCAGAAAATGTGTCAATTTCCTACGATTTCTAGGTAAATTTACCGCATTTTTTGGCTCCGGTTTCCATAAAATGGAGAATAGCGACCGGGATAAAATAGGAAAGGCTGTGGCGGATGCCACAGCCTTTCCGTTTGGTTTTGTTTTAATGACGTTGTCCGTCGGATTTCACAGTGTTACAGGATCAATCCCATTCCAGCCAACCGTCGTTAACGTCGGTCAGAGCCTTGTAAGAATCATAGGAGACATCGCCATACACCGTGACCTGACGACCGTTATACTCAAAGACGTAGTAGGGACGAGCGTAGATAACGGTGCTCGCATGGCTCTCGGGGATGTTGGTGATACGCACCGCATAGGTGATACCGTCCGTGGGAGCGCCCACATAATCCTTGTGATAGGTGTTGTACAGATACTTGGCGTTGACATCAATCACCGTCGCACTGGAGTTGACATTCTCACGGGTGAAAACAGACTCATCCTGACCCACCGTGGCGTCGTTGGTCATCACGGCGCCGGCGGCAACCAGGGTGTACTCAACGCCATCCTCAAAGGCCTGCACCTTACCGTTGGTATAATTACCGATGTGCTGACCATCGATGGTGACGCCGGTGCAATCCAGGTTAAAGCGGAAGGCCAGACCCAGTTTGCCGGTATCCATCTCCATACGGGACTTTTCGCCGCCGGTATGCTTCAGAGTGGGGAATATTTCCTCTTCCGGCTCGGTGGAGATGCCGTCTTCGGTCTTGAAGAAACGGAAATCGTCCAGATACAGTTCGGCGGAAGCGTGGTCACGCAGGACAATACCGATCCGGTTGTAGTTGCCGCTGGTGAAGGTGAGGGCGTAGGTGCTCCAGCTGTTGCTGGCAGAGCCCAGAGTGGGAGTGTGGAATACCTGAGGCGACTCGATGTTGTTATCGATGAACATCAACTGGTTACCGGCGGAGACCACACGGTAGTCAAAGGACACGGTGTAAGACGTGTTGGGCTCCACATAAACCCACTTAATGTAGTTATACAACTTGGTAGAGCCGGGATTGGTGCCCTTATAATGCAGAGCGGTGCCGTGGGAGGAGTCGGTGGCATCGGTGCCGAAGGACAGGAAGCCGTTTTCCCAACCGGAAGCGGCAAAGGTCCAGAACTCCTCGGACTGCTCGCTGTTCATATTGCAGTCGGGGATCAGGTTGTCGGCAGACTCGCAATACTTGTTGGTGACGGAGGTGCTGCCGGTCAGGGTGCCCGTCTGATTGCCCGAGTATTTCACACCATTGGTCAACAGATGGACAGAGATATCGTCCACATACATCTTGGACGACAGACCGTACATACCGATCTTGATGTTGGCGTTGGCAACGCCCACATAGAAGGTGACGGAGCGCAGGTGCCATTCGTCATCGGTGGCGGTGGAACGGATCTGGATCTC
>CAYSRL010000025.1:0-14221 GCA_964433515.1 uncultured Ruminococcus sp. | reverse complement strand
AGGCAAAATATTTCATAATCCGCAGGATTATTTCATATTGCGTAGCAATATTTCACTGAATATGTTATAATTTCTGCAGAGGTGAGGATTATGAAAGAAAACAAACTCGTCGATTTATTATGGATTTTGCCATTAAGATAATAAAACTTTGTGAAACTATCAAGGGACATTATTCCCTCGTGAATCAATTAGAGCGTTCCGCTACCTCTATTGGAGCAAACGTTCACGAGGCAAATTATGCACACGAAAAACCGGATTTTATTGCCAAGTTGCAAATTGTCTTAAAAGAGTGCTGCGAGACCGAATACTGGTTGGAATTGTTTGTGAAATCCGATATTTTGAACAGAGATACTGCCGTTGACCTTTACAATCAATGCGGTACGATTCGCCGCATTTTAATTGCCTCCGTTAACACTGCAAAGGAGAATACGAAATGATTGGTCCGATTGTTACGGTAACTGTTGATAGACCGCTTGGGAGTTATCATCCTGAGCATCCGGATGTGTATTATCCTATAAATTATGGCTACATTGAAGGGACGACGTCTTCGCCCAACTCGTTGAGGATGCCGTCAAAATCGGTGGCCTGTGCCTCTGCCTGGCCTTGTGCTGTTGACTGCACCGCCCGCTCCAACACTTGCGCCTCGTCCACCGGTGTAACATAGCCGCCCTCGCCGGGGGCGCTGGATTCCGCCATAGGCGGAAGAGGTCGGGAGTTTTCGTTATCCGCTATCGCATCTCCGGTAAATTTCTCCTCCGGCAACAGGGAAAATTGGGTATTGACACTATCCGCATTTTGTGCTATACTGGTAGAGACGGGATTCCCCTGTATGGCGCCAATCGCATTTTGCGTAGTAGCGGCGGTGGGGAATTCCGTCGTTTTATTTTCAAACATTGTTGGGTTTAAATCCACAACGTCGTAAAATACAGCTTCACCGGCATCTGTAATTCCTACTAACACCTCGGCACTATACTTTGCTTTGCCGGAAGGAGAATACGAAATGATTGGTCCGATTGTTACGGTAACTGTTGATAGACCGCTTGGGAGTTATCATCCTGAGCATCCGGATATGTATTATCCTATAAATTATGGCTACATTGAAGGGACGATGGCAGCAGATGGCGAAGAAGAGGATGCTTATATTTTAGGTGTGACTGAGCCTGTTTCTGAGTTCACTGGAAGAATTATAGCGATTATCAATCGTGAGAATGATATAGAGCATAAATGGGTAGTTGCACCGGATGGTATAACTTTCACGCGGGAAGAGATTGCAGAATTAACGCATTTCCAAGAACAGCATTTTAAGTCGAAAATCTCCTTGCTATATAAACAACTTTAACTTGGTGTACTTTTACTTACTTTTACCTCAATTCTGCTCCGTTTGGTTACTCTTAGCCAGAAAAACCGACACCTTCACGGTGTCGGTTTTTTGTTTCGTAAACACAGGCGTTGAAGAAAATCTGCTAGTTTGCTGAGCAAACTATAGCGATTGGCCCCCCTGAGAGGATGGGTTATTCTGTTCTTGCCAATTGTTGCGGGGTGTGTTATACTTAGTCCACACAAGGTCAAAGGAGGTGCCCCATGAAGCAGAACTGGATATGGCTGGATCCGGAACGCTATCCGGATGCCCAGATCACCGTTTACAACGGCTGGTGCGACAAGAAACCGCATCACTATGTCGTTTGCGAGTTTGTAAAGGAATATACCTTTACGC
Source organism: uncultured Ruminococcus sp. (assembly GCA_964433515.1). Taxonomy (GTDB): domain Bacteria; phylum Bacillota; class Clostridia; order Oscillospirales; family Acutalibacteraceae; genus UBA5905. The sequence continues at coordinate 12,507 of CAYSRL010000025.1, read as the reverse complement.
ACAAGATCCGCAAAGCCACCCTTACCTACAGCGGCGACACCGAGTTTCGGCTGTACTGTAACGGCGCTTTTGTGGCCACCGGCCCCGCCAACCCCGGCGGCGATTTCTATATCAGCAACGAGGAACCTTGGCCCACCCATTATTCCTTCACCTCGGAGGTGTTCCCGGAGGGGGACACGCTGGATTTCCACGCTTGGGTAAAGATGATGCCGGTGCGTATCAACGAGTTTTCTATGGGTCACGGCGGCTTTATGCTGTATGGAGAGGTGGAATTGGAGGATGGCACGGTGGAGGAGATCACCACCGACCCCACCTGGCTATGCCGCAAGGATAACGCCTATACCGCTCCGGATTACTACGACGGCACCCAGCCGGTGGAGGATTTTTGTCCGGCGGTGGCGGTGGAGAACATCTGGCACTCCGCACCGGCGCCCATTCCGCCCCGAATGGAGCGGGATATTGAGCAGAATACCTTTACCGTTTTGCCCCACAGCAGCGGGGAATGGGATTTTGAGTTTCCCTTGGTGTATTCCGGATTTATTCATCTGGATGTGACCGCCGAGAGCCCCCTCAACCTCACCGTCCAATGCCGGGAGACCGAGGTGGTCCGGGCCGCCGAGCATTTCGTGTTCACCCGGGATACGGCCTATATCAGCCCCGGCATCCGGAGCGTCGGCGGCTACCACGTTCTGGCGGAGAACACCGGGGATACCCCCGCCACCGTCACGCTGTCGGTGATGGAGACCCATTTCCCGGTTTCCCGGTGCGCCATCACCACCACCCCGGACGAGGATCTGAACCTGGTTCTTAAGGTCTGCCGTCATTCTCTTAAGAGTTGTATGCAGATGTTTGAGTCGGAGAGTGTGCTCCATTGTGAGCCGATGGCCTGCACCGGCGATTATTATGTGGAGATGATGATGACCGCCCTGTCTTATGGCGACCTGCGGTTGGCGGAGTTTGACGTGCTCCGCACCGCCGACATTCTGCGGGTGAAACAGGGTGAGATGTTCCACGCCACCTACAGTATGATCTGGGTGATGATGCTGTACGACGCTTATCTGTTTACTGGACATCGTGATCTGCTGGAGAAGTGTGAGGATGCGCTGGAATTGCTTCTGGATACCTTCCACGGCTATCTGGAGGACAACGGCCTTGTGGAGACTCCCCCCAGTTATATGTTTGTGGACTGGGTGACGGTGGACGGCATCTCCCTCCACCATCCGCCCAAGGCATTGGGTCAGACCTTCCTCAACCTGTTCTATTACGGCGGGCTGACTTACGGCGTGAAGATCTACGAGGTGTTGGGGGATGCCGCAAAGGCGGAGCGTTACCGCACCCGGGCGCAGGCGCTGAGATCCGCCATCAACACCCACCTGTATGACCCTGAGAGAGACCTCTATTTCGAGGGGCTCAACACCCCCACCCGGGAGGATCTGGTGAACTGGTGGATGCCCCAAAACGTCGAAAAGCGGTATTACCGCCGCCACTCCAATGTGTTGGCGGCTCTGTTCGGGGTGCACGATGACCCCGCTGACCTGCTGACCCGCACGCTGGAGGACGATTCCCTGGGCTATTTCCAGCCCTATTTCGCCCATTTTGTGTTGGAGGCGGTGCGGGTCAACGGCCTTACCCACCGCTTCACCCGGAAACTGCTGGAGGATTGGAAAGAGCCCATCCGTTCCTGCCCCAAGGGACTGCCGGAGGGGTTCTATAAGCAGTCGGAATATCCCTTTGACCACAGCCACGGCTGGGGTGGCACCCCCTTGTACGCCCTGCCTATGGCGCTGTCCGGACTGGAGATCTTGGAGCCGGGTATGACCCGGATTCGGCTGAACCCCGACCTGCTGGGGTTCCCGTCGGCAACGGTGGAGATCCCCACCCCTTACGGCATCATCCGCATTGAGATGGAGGAGGGCAAAGATCCGCTCATCACCGTCCCGGAGGGGATCGCCGTGGAATAACTTGGCGGTGAAACCGCCAATCATCACTTAAAAAGACGGTGCAACCGCTGGTTGCACCGTCTTTTTTATCGATTCAGTTCGCCCACGAGATCTTCTTCCATCATCCGTTTCACCGTGTCGGCGTCATAGCCGCAACTGAACAGATAATAGAGTTTGGCTACCGCCGCTTCGGTGGTCATATCAAAGGCGCACACGGCGCCGGCTTCTTTGAGGGCGGCGCTGGTCTCGTAGGTGCCCAGGGACACCGACCCTTTCAGGCACTGGGAGCAGATGACCAGCACGGTGCCGTTCTCTCTCGCCTTGCGGACGATGGGCAGGATGGCGTCGGCAGAGCCGGGGATGTTGCCGGCGCCGAAAGCCTCCAGCACAATGCCTTTGAGGGACTCGGTCATGATCTCCTCAAACAGTTCAAACTGGATGCCGGGGAACACCTTGATGATGCCGATGGGGATCTTTTTCAGTTCCTGCACCCGAAAAGGCCCTTTCACCGGTCTGTGGGGGATCATCGTGTTGTATTGGATGCTGGTGCCGATGTCCGCCAGCGCCGGATAGTTGGGGGAGGAGAAGGCGTACAGATCGGTGGCGCTGGTCTTGACGCTGCGGTTGCCCCGCATCAGTTTGCTGTCAAAGCACAGAGCCACCTCGTGGATCTTCCCTTCGCCGGCGATCACCATGCTGGTCAGCAGGTTGTCCAGACCGTCGTTACGCACCTCAAACAGCGGGATCTGTGACCCGGTGATGACCACCGGCTTGTCCAGATTTTCCAGCGAAAAGGAGAGGGCAGAGGCGGTATAGGCCATGGTGTCGGTGCCGTGGAGGATCACAAAGCCGTCATAGTCGGCGTAGTGCGCCTCGATGATACCGCCGATGCGGTTCCAGTCCAGCACCGTCATATTGGAGGAGTCCAGCAGAGGGTCCAGTTCCAGCAGTTCCCACCGGGGCATAGAGGGGTCCTGCAGGGCGGGGATGCTCTGTAGAAACGATTTCAGATACCCGGCCCGGGGGGCATACCCTGCCTCGGTGCGCACCATACCGATGGTGCCGCCGGTATAGATCAGCAGAATGGTTTTGTCCATAACGGAGCCTCCTCTCAAACTCCTCCCATTATATCAAACCCCCATTCCCTCTGTCAACCTAAATCCCATCCGCCATGGGTTTTACCTCGTGCCTATGGGGGCGGGTCGCTGTGCCCTTTCGCCGTGACGGAGGGCGTTTGCGCAAATGTAAACATTTCGCAAAAATTCCCCAAACCCATTGAAAACCCCGAAAAAAGCGTGTATAATGAGATCATAACAACCGGAACTAAGGAGAATGTTATGGACAGTTTCTTTGAACAAATTATAAAGAAAAGAAAAACGGCGGCGGACTGGCTGTTGATGGCGCTGATTATTCTGCTGGCTTTGGCGTTGCTGTTTGTGGTGTTCCTGTTTCTGCCGGAGGTCTTTTTCCTTGCGGCGGTTGGCGTCGGTTATGGCGCTTGGTGGCTGATCACCAACCAGAATATGGAATACGAATACTGCGTCACCAACGGCGACATCGACGTGGACCAGATCACTGCCCGGCGTAAGCGGAAGCGTCTGGTGTCGGTGGCGGGTCGCAAGATCGAGTCCCTGATGCCCTTTGATCCCACGGCGCCTTTGAGCAAATACGACCGCCGGGTGATGGCGGCTTCTTCGTTGAAAGCAGAGGGGCTGTGGTGCTTTACCTATCACAGCAAAAAGAATGGGCACACCTTTGTGGTGTTCCAGCCGGACCGGCGGGTGCTCAGCGCCTTTTATGCCGGTCTGCCGAAACTGGTGCAGATGGACACCGACCGTGCCGCCCGGGAACAGGGCATCGACCTGAAGGCAAAAATCAACGAATAAACAAGGGGGAGCCATGCGCTTTTGGGCGTATGGCTCTTTTTATAAAGGAGGGGATCCTATGAGTTTTTTCCGTATCGAACACGTCACCCCGGAGATGGTGGCCTCCCGTTTCACCCCACGTGCCGCAGACAGCCACAAGGGCATTTACGGCCGTCTGCTGACCGTCTGCGGCAGTTACGGTATGGCTGGTGCGGCGTTGCTCTGCGCCCGGGGTGCGTTGCGCAGCGGGGTGGGCCTGCTGACGGCGGCTGTCCCGGAGCGGGTTTACCCGCTGTTGGCGGCGGCCGTCCCGGAGGCGGTGTTTTTGCCCCTGCCCCAGAGCGATACCGGCACGTTGGCGGTGGAGGCGGCGCCTCCGGTGATGGCGGCGGTGCCTGGCGCCACGGCGGTGGTGGTGGGCCCCGGTCTGGGGGTCGGCTCGGCCCAGTCCCATCTGGTGCGCCGTATCTGCCGGGAGAGCACCCGCCCGGTGGTGCTGGATGCGGATGGTATAAATTCTCTGGACCCGCATATATTGAGAGAGGAAACGGTTTCGGCTCCTCTGATTTTGACCCCGCACCCCGGCGAAATGGCCCGGCTGTTGGGTCGGACGGCGGACTGGGTGCAAGAGCACCGCTATGAGATCGCCCGCCATTTTGCGGATGAGTGCGGGGTGACCCTGGTGCTCAAGGGCCATCACACGCTGATCAGCGCCCCCGGACGTCCTGTGCTGGAGAATCCCACCGGCAATCCCGGTATGGCCACCGGCGGCAGCGGAGATGTGCTGGCGGGCATTATCGGCTCTTTGGCGGCCCAGGGGATGGATCCCTATTATGCGGCGATGTGCGGTGTATATCTCCACGGTGCCGCCGGGGATCGGGCGGCTCAGCGGCTGTCCCAGCACGGTATGTTGCCCTCCGATCTGATCGAGGAGTTGCCGGACCTGTTTCTGCAATTTGAGAAATAGGAGCCTTGCCAATGAAAAAGTGGGTATCTTTGGTTTTGTCGGTGCTGATCGGGTTATCTCTGACCGGTTGCGGTGAGGAAAAGCCTCCCACCCTGCCGGAAAACGGATTTACGTGCCAGACCACGGTGCAGTATAAAGAAATGACGGTGGAGGGAACCTTGACCTGCACCGGGGATGGAAACCTGACGCTGGAATGTACTCTGCCCAAATCCTTATACGGCGTTACCTTAGGCTATGACGGCACCGGGATGACCATGGGGCTGGGCAAGATGCAGGTGGCGATACCCGCCGAATCGGTGCCTCAGAGCGCCCTTATCGGCTGTCTGGCCCGGGTGCTGACCGCCGACCGGGGCGACGGTACTCTCACCGACGAGGGATATGTATTCTCCGGGCAGGTGGAGGATACCGCCTATACGTTGGTGTGCGACCCGGCCACCGGTCTGCCGGTGTCCCTGACGGTTCCTGCCGAAGAGATGACAGCCGTGTTTACCGAAGTGACTGTGTTAGACTGACCGAAACGTGCAAAGACCTGATGCCGGAAAGCATCGGGTCTTTTCTTTGTGCATAAATGTACCGCCAGCCGCCCATACTTTGAACGAAAACCAACGAGCGGGACGGGAGGTGAGCGGCTATGACGGTGCATCGGGGGGATATCTATTATGCGGATCTGAGCCCGGTGGTGGGCTCGGAACAGGGCGGTGTGCGCCCGGTTCTGATCGTGCAGAACGACGTGGGCAATCGGTTCAGCCCCACGGTGATTGCGGCGGCCATCACCAGCCAGAAGGACAAGACCAAACTCCCCACGCATATCCAGTTGCAGGCCACCGGAAGCGGTCTGGCCAAGGATTCCATCGTCCTTTTGGAGCAGATCCGCACCTTGGACAAGCGGCGTCTGGGCGAGCGGATGGGTCGGTTGGATGAGGTGTCTATGAGCCGGGTGGACCGGGCGTTGCAGGTCAGTTTCGGACTGGCCGGGGAGGTATAGGACAACGCTTCTGTCACATATATGGTACAGAAGGAGTGATGTGCTATGACCTTTTGGCAAAAATACAAGCCCTACATTTTACAGGTGTTGTTGGCGCTGGCGGTGGGCGGGTTATCCGCCCTTGTTTCCGGAGATATGAACACCTATGACACCTTGGTGCGTCCCCCTCTGTCACCGCCCGGATGGGTGTTTCCGGTGGCGTGGACGGTGCTGTATATCCTGATGGGTATAGCGGCGGGGATCGTGTGCAAAAGTGACAGTCCGCACCGCCAATCGGCGTTGACCCGGTATTACATTCAGCTTTTCATCAATTTCCTGTGGTCACCGTTGTTTTTCCGCCTGGAATGGCTGACGGTGGCGGCGGTGTGGCTGGGGCTTCTGGTGCTGGCGGTGTATGCCGCTTACCGTCAGTTCCGGCGGATCTCGCCGGTCAGCGGGTATCTGTTGCTCCCGTATCTGGCGTGGTGTCTGTTCGCCTTGTATCTGAATATCGGCTTTGTGGTGCTGAATTAAAGGAAAAAGCCTATCCCGCCGGGATAGGCTTTTTGCTGTTCTATTTTCCGGGACAAGACCATATATATGGACAAGAGTGACCGGGAGGTGAGCGGTGTGACAAACTGGCAGTGTTTGCGGGAATACCTGCCTTCGGATTGGCTGGATGCTTTGGGTGCATTGCCGCCGCAGGCGGGGGATCGGGTGCAGGAGATCCGCTTGCGGGCGGAGGAGCCCATACGCCTGTCCTTGCCGGCGGAGACCCGGTTGTTGGGGGAGCCGCCTATGGTGTGTGACCGTGGGCGGTTGGAGGAGTGCTTTCTCCGGTTTTGTCAGCACGCCGTATACGCCCACGAATGGGAGTTGAGCCAAGGCTTTCTGTCGGTGCCCGGCGGCATCCGTGTGGGGGTGGGGGGCAGGGCCGTGCTGGAAGGGGAGCGGGTCCGCACGGTGCGGGACGTGACCTCGCTGTGCGTGCGTCTGCCCCGGCGGATGGCGGGGTGCTCTGCTCCGTTACAAAGGCGGATGACCGCATCGGGCTACCCGGTGAGCACCCTGCTGATAGGCCCGCCTTCCTCCGGAAAGACCACTCTGCTGCGGGATCTGGCGGCGGGGTTGGCGCACCGGTTTCGGGTGACGGTGGTGGACGAGCGGGGGGAACTGGCAGGGATAGAGGGCCTTGCCGGGTGCGACGTGCTGATGGGGTATCCCAAGGCGATAGGGTTGCGCCAGGCGGTGCGTTGTCTGGCGCCGGATGTGGTGTTGTTTGATGAATTGGGGACACCGGAAGAGGTGGAGGCGGTTTCCGCCTGCGCCCACGCCGGGGTGGCGGTGGTGGCCACCCTCCACGGCTATAGCCCCGCCGATCTGACCGGTCAACCCTTGATCGACCGCCTGATAAAACACCGGGCGTTTCGGAATTGGGTGTTTCTGGCAGGTCGGCAGACTCCCGGTAGGATCGCCGGCTGGTACCAACCGGAGGTGAAAGAGAATGGAATACGTTGGACATCTGCTGATCGTGTTGGCGGGGGTGGGGCTGGGTCTGCACCGCTCCCACCGTCTGACTGGACAGGTGGTGTTTTTGCGCCGGACGGTACGGTTGCTGGAAACTTTGGGACAGCAACTGGCTTACACGCCCTGTCCGATGCCGGAGCTGTGGGAACGGCTGACCGCTATGCCGGCGTTTTCTGATTGTTTGCTGTTGACCGCCACGGCGGAGCGGCTTACCGATGGGGATTTTGCCACCGCCTTTTCCGGGGCGGTGGAGTGGTGTTATTCTGCCGGCAGGCTGACGCCGGCAGGCCGGCAACTGCTGTTGGAGTTCGGTGCCGGGTGCGGACGGTACGATTATGTCCGCCAACAGGCGCACATCCGCCACTATTGCGACCGGCTTTGGGATCTGCAGAGGGAACTGGAATCCGAAGCCACCGTGAAAGGGCGCCTTTATCGGGTGCTGGGTGCTGCCGGCGGCGGTGCGCTGGCGCTGTTGTTGTTGTGAGAGGGATGAATGGGTATGGACGTGGATCTGATATTTAAAATAGCCGCCATCGGGATCATTGTGTCGGTGCTCAACCAGTTGCTTATCCGCTCCGGCAGAGAGGAGCAGGGGATGCTGTTGACCTTGGCGGGGTTGGTGGTGGTGCTGTCCATGGTGGTGGCGCAGATAAGCGACCTGTTCACCACGGTCAAGTCGGTGTTCGGATTATGAGTGTCACCGGTGTGCTGACGGCGGTGGCGGGGGTGCTTCTTTGCGCCGGCGTGCTATCCACGGTGCTCCGCACCCACCGTCCGGAACTGGCTATGGGTCTGAGCCTGTTGGCGGGTGTGCTGGTGCTGGGGGTGGTGCTGTCCCGGCTGACCCCCTTTTTCTCTTCGCTCAAACAGATGCTGGCGGTGGGCGGCTTGTCCGAGAGCGCCTTTTCGGTGGTGATGAAAGGGGTGGGGGTGTGCCTGCTGACCCAGTTGACGGCGGATGTTTGCCGGGATGCGGGTCAGTCCGCTTTGGCGGGCAAAGCGGAACTCACCGGACGGATACTGCTGTTGCTGATTTCGGTGCCCCTATATGAGCAGATCCTCACCTTGATCGTGGGTCTGGTGAATGGACAGGCGGTGGCAGGATGAAACGAAAGATTTTGGCGGTGATGACCGTCTTGTTCTGCTTGCTTTCGCTCTCCGTGTCGGCGGAGAGCGACACGGAGGAACTCTATCGCCAACAGTTGGATGCCAGCGGCGTCACCGACCTGCCCACCAAATTGCCGCAGGACGTGCAGGAATTGCTGGCTCAGATGGAATGGGACTCCTTTGATTCGGACAGTTACACAGACCTGGATTTCTACGAGATACTTACGGCGCTCACCACCCTGCTCGGCGCTCAGTCTTCCGGCCCTTTGCAGGCTTTAGGGACGCTGTTGGGGGTGGTGCTGATGGGCGGCTTACTCACCGGTCTGGAGGGTGTCTCCGCCTCGGCGCCTCTGCGCCAGACCTTTCACGGCCTGGCGGTGGCCGGTGCCGGTGCGGCGTTGTTGGTGCCCCTGTCGGGGCTGTTGAACACCGTCAAACAAACGGTGGAGCAGGTGACGGTGTTTCTCACCGCCTATGCCCCGGTGTATGCCGCCGTGGTGGCCACCGGAGGCCATCCCACCGGGGCGGTATCCTATCAGGCCACCCTGTTGGGCGCCTCCCAGTTGTTGGCGTGGGCGGTTCAGGGGGCGGTGTTCCCGGTGCTGACCGTGTCCTTGGCGTTCGGTTGCGCCGGTTCGGTGGCAGAGGGCTTCCGGTTGGATACGCTGAGCGGATTTCTGCACAAGGGCGTTTTGTGGTTTCTGGGTCTCTTTTCCACCCTCTATTCCGGGCTGATGTCGGTTCAGCAACTGGCGGCATCGGCGGGGGATACCTTGGGCGGTCGGGTGATCCGCTTTTCGCTGTCCAGTTTCGTCCCGGTGGTGGGGGGACTTCTCAGCGAGGCGTATACCACCGTCCGGGGGTGCGGCGACCTGATGCGCACGACGGTGGGATGCTTTGGGATGTTGGCGGTGGCGCTGGTGATCTTGCCGCCTCTGTGCAGTTGTATATGTTGGAATGTGAGTTTGCATCTGGCGGCGGCGGGAGCGGGTCTGTTCCGGCTGACGCCGGTGGAGCGTCTATGCCAGACCGCCGCCGGAGCGGTGCGGGTGCTGATAGCGCTTTTGGCGGTGTTTGCGCTGTTGATGGTGGTGTCCACGGTGGTGGTCATCACCGCCGGGAGGTGAGGGGATGGAGGGCTTTCGCACCTGGGCGGTGGCGGTGTGCACCGCTGCGGTGGTGTGCACGTTGCTGGACCGCCTGTTCCCGGATACCGGCCCCGGATGGCAGGGACGGCTGTTGCTTCCCTGCGTGTTTCTGTGTGTGCTGTTATCGCCGCTGTCCGGCGGCGATTATTCTGTAAAGTTTCCGGACTTTACAGCCGAAAACAACGTTGATTCTGGGGCTTTGACCGCCCGGATGCGTCAACAGACGGTGCGGCTGGTGAACGAGAAACTGTTGCAGATGGTGAACCAAGCCTTGGCCGGTTACGGCTGGTCGGCGAAAAAAGTGGTGGCGGATATGGATATTGCAGAGGATGGGAGCATAAGTATGGGACAGATCGTATTGTATGTGGACGAGGACACCGCTCTGCGTGCCACGGCGGTTCGCCAGGTGGCGGAGAAACGGCTGGGCACGGCGGTGACGGTGGCGGTGTGGGAGGAGACCGAATGAAGGAACTGTGGCAAAAATTCCGACGATCCATCGGTGGCGACCGCACCGGGCGGATGCTGATGTGGGTGGGGATCCTCGGTTTGGTGCTGATCGGCCTGACCGAGATACTGCCTCAAAAGGACGCTGCCGTCAGCACGACCGCCACCGTCACCGAATCCCAGGTGGAGCAGGCTTTGGAAGACCGCATCACCGACCTGTTGTCGGCGGTGGAGGGGGTGGGCTCCTGCCGGGTGATGGTGACGCTGGAGAGCGGTGCCCAGTCGGTGTATGCCGCCGATACCTCGGTCACCGCCTCCGGCACCAGCGAGCAGGTGCTGTCGGTGGACACCGAAACCGGCCCGGTGGGGTTGTTGCTCACCCGTATCCAGCCGACGGTAAAGGGTGTGGCGGTGGTGTGCGAGGGGGCGGGTGACCCGGCGGTGTGCAGTCGTGTCACCGACGTGATCTCCACCGCTTTTCACATATCCGAGCGACGTGTCTGTGTGGTTCAACAAAAATAGGGGGTAATGGTGATGAAGGGTTTGTTTCAGAAAAAGAAATGGATGACCTTGGCGCTGGTGGGGGCTTTGGGTCTGGCGGTGTATCTCAACGTGTATATGACAAGAGAGCCGGCTCTGTCGGCGGGCACCGAAACGACGCCTACCGAAACGGAGGAGTCGGAAAATCTGGGGGATGCCACGTTTGTGGGCACCCAACCCACCGATCCGGAGGAGGAGGCTCAGCCGGAGGCGCAATCGGAGAGCATCGATTTCTTTGACCAGGCCCGGGAAAACCGGGCCACCGCCCGTGAGGAAGCGCTGAGCATCATACAGGAGGTGCTGGACAGCGCCCAGGCATCGGCCGAGGATAAGTCGGCGGCCTCGTTGCGGGCGACGGCGATTGCCGAGAATGTGTTGCAGGAGAGCAACATCGAGAACCTCATTCTGGCAAAAGGGTTTGCCGACAGCGTGGTGTATATTGAGCAGGACCGGTGCAGCGTGGTGGTGAAATCCGAGGCGTTGCAACAGCAGGAAAGTCTGCAGATATTGGAGATCGTGGTGTCCCAGTCGGCGGTATCTCCGGAAAACGTGCAGATCATGGCCTCTAAAACATAATATTTTATTTATTTTTATAAAAGAGGTTGCTAAATGGAAAGTTTATGGTATAATATAAGGGAAATCGTGTATGACGGCGCTCAACGAGCGTCCATACAGAAAAACTTGCTCTTTCTTACAAGATAAAGGAGGAATTGCCAATGGATGCAAAAGAGTTTAAGACCGCTGAGGGCAGTTGCATTATTTCCGAGGATGTAATTGCTTCCATCGCCGCCACCGCCGCCCTGGAGACTGCCGGTATCGCCGCTATGGCCAACCGTCCTGCCGACCTGCGTGGCATCATCAACCAAAACGTGGCGGCCCGTTCGGTGCGGGTGCTGAACACCGAGAACGATACCGTTCTGGATGTGTTCGTCATCATTAAAGAGGATGCCCGCATTCAGGAAACGGCCGTGGCGCTTCAGCAGAACGTCAAAACGGCGGTCCAGTCTATGACCGGCAAACCGGTGACCCGTGTCAACGTCCACATTGAGGGCGTTGCCGCCGCCATCTCTGAGGTGGTCGAAGAAAACTAAACTGCAGGCCCTCTGCCGTTGGGAGAGGGCTTGTTTTTCACAGTTGAGTGTATAATTATACGAAAGTTGAAAACTGGGGGAATCATTATGTCCAGACGGAAATCCCGTGAGCAGGCTTTTGCTCTGTTGTTTGAAAAATCCTTTAACGATATGCCGGTTATGGATCTGGCGGAGGGCGCACAGGACGCCCGTGAGATGGTGGTGGAGCCCTTTGCTCTGGCTCTGGCCACCGGCGCCGAGGAGAAACTGGCGGATATCGACGCCCGCATCGACACCTTTTCCCACAAGTGGAGCCGTGACCGTATCTCCCGGGTGGCGTTGGCGGTGTTGCGGCTGGCGATCTATGAGATGCTGTATGAAGACAGCGTGCCGGTGAGCGTCGCCATCAACGAGGCGGTGGAACTGGCTAAAAAATACGGCGGTGACGAGGATTCTTCCTTTGTCAACGGCGTGCTGGGCGGTATCTCCCGGGAGTCGGTATGAGCGGCTTTTTAGGGCTGGACACCAGCAACTACACCACCTCGGCGGCCTATCTTGCCGCCGGAGCGGACAAGCCGGTACAGGCCAAACAGTTGTTGCCGGTCAAAGAGGGAGAAATGGGTCTGCGCCAGAGCGATGCGGTGTTTCATCACACCCGCCAGTTGCCGGAGATATTGGAGCGGCTCAGCGAACCGCTTTCCGGCGGTGTGGTGGCGGTGGCCGCCTCTGACCGTCCACAGCAGCGGGAGGGCTCTTATATGCCTTGCTTTTTGGTGGGGGCGGGTGCGGCCCGGCAGTTGGGCGCTGTCCTGGGTGTACCCGTCTATTTCTTTACCCACCAGCAGGGTCACGTGATGGCGGCGCTGACCGGGGCGGATTGCCTCTCTTTGCGTGAGCGTCCCTTTCTGGCGTTCCACGTGTCCGGCGGCACCACC
>CAYSRL010000024.1:0-14252 GCA_964433515.1 uncultured Ruminococcus sp. | reverse complement strand
CCGATGGCAGAAAGTTACGATAAACAAAAGCGTTTCATCACCGATGCAGGACACGAGATCAAAACACCGCTAACGATCATCAATGCGAACGTGGATCTTCTCGAAGGTGAACTGGGCGAAAACGAAAGCCTTACGGATATCGCTTTGCAGACCAAGAGATTGCGCTCTCTCACTAACGATCTTGTACTGCTTGCCCGTATGGAAGAATCCGAAGACACTATGCCCAAGATTGATTTTCCGGTCTCTGAGGTTGTGGCAGAGGCGGTGTCGCCTTTCCGCAACGTGGCGCTGCAACAGGGCAAAGAATTAGTCTGTAACATTCAACCGCTGCTTACTCTCAAAGGCAATGACAAAGCCATCATTCAACTCGTCAACATCCTTATGGATAATGCCCTTAAATATTCGCCCGCCGGCAGTACAGTAGCCTTTAACTTGACAAAGCAAAACCGAACCCTTTACATTCATACCTATAATGCAACCGAGGACGGAATAACCGACCATCAGCTTGAGCAGGTGTTTGAACGGTTTTATCGCACGGATGTTTCCCGCAATTCCGAAACCGGCGGTTCGGGTATCGGCCTGTCCGTTGCCAAGGCGATCGTGGATGCTCACGGCGGTAAAATTCAGGCCTGGACACAAGACGGCAGATCTTTTCAGATCTCCGCCGCTTTACCTCTGTAAGCAAAACGGTGATAAATCGACGGGGGTATTTTATGGAATTACAAGATCTGCTCAAAAAATCATTGCCTCAAATACCATCGGAAATAGCCTATGCCTTGAGCCGCAATGCGATCACGCCAACCTCTTTTGCGAGCAAAAACGACATATTAGCCAGCACCAAATTGCAGAACGAAGTGGGATATACGCAATTGGATAACGGCACGTATCTTGTGGATATGATCTGCCCGATGCCCGGGATCACTGTCGATATGATTGACTGGTGGTTCTGGTGGCACGCCCAGGATAGCCTGCGCTATCAAGTGTGGTATCCGAGTGACCACGTCCGCATTAAATACCCCAAGAAAGACCGAACGTATTTTGAGCAACCGAACGTTCCGGCCTTTTTACCCAACACACAGTTCCCGGTTGAGCGGATCGGCGGCATAAAAATGCCTTTGCGGATCGACTTTGTAACACCCGAAGAATTTGGCTTTTCACGACAGGCGATGCGTGATAATCATATCCCCAAAATCGTATGCGGTCACGTTGGCGTTTTCAATAATTTAGTCAAACACACGGAAATGGCCCATATGTTCAAGGAAACCGAAAACGGACTGCTTTTAATCAGCAGATTTTGGCTGGGAGAAACGATGAAAAATCCAATTCTTAAAAAACGAATTATAACCGACGAAATGGCAAAAGGTATGGCGGAACATTGTTGCATCGAATACCGCAATCTATGTGAGATCCTCCCTATCCTGTATAACGAATACAAATAACTAGGAGCATTTAGAATGAAATTGAAACGCATTATCCGTCCTGTCGCTTTGCTGCTGGCCGGCTGTTGCCTGGTCGGAGGCGGTGTTCTGCTGGGACTCAACACCTATGTCAAGCGCTCCGCTTCGGACCGCATCGTCACCGCCGAAGAGGTCGCCGGCCTTATGGATGCCGATTGTATTCTGGTGTTGGGGTGTCAGGTGAAATCCGACGGTACGCCCAGCCATATGCTAGAAGACCGCCTGCGTATGGGCGTGGAGCTGTACCAATTGGGGGCTTCCCCCAAACTGCTGATGAGCGGCGACCACGGACAGGATGAATACAATGAAGTAGCCACAATGAAACGGTATGCCGTTGACGCAGGGATCCCGGATACGGATGTGTTTATGGACCACGCCGGATTCTCCACGTACGAAAGCCTGTACCGGGCAAAAGAAATCTTCGGTGCAGAAAAACTGATCATCGTATCGCAGGAATATCACCTTTACCGAGCGCTGTACATAGCCCAGCAACTGGGCATTGAGGCTTATGGCGTCGGTGCAGACTACCGCACCTATTGGGGACAGTCCAAGCGGGAAGTCCGTGAAATTCTGGCCCGATGCAAAGATATGCTGACCACCGCCTTTTCTGTGTCCCCCACCTATGGCGGCGAGGCTATCCCCATCCAAGGAGACGGCAATTTGACCAACGATATTTATTACAATGAATACACTGAGGAGGACTCAAAATGAACATTCTTCAAAAACAACCCGACCGAGATTTTGTGGTGCTCAACCTGTCTGACCCGCAGATGAACGCCTTTGAATGGGAGGAGGGGCATCCCTATCGCCCCATTCTCAGATACACCATTCAAAAACTCATTGAGCAAAACCAACCCGATCTCATCACCGTCACCGGAGATATGGCATATCCCGGCGACTATGCGTCCTACGAGACCTTTGCCCAGTTGCTGGATAGTTATCAGATCCCCTGGACCGTTGTCTGGGGCAACCACGACCACCAAAGCGGTATAGAACCTGTTCTCAAGGCCGCAGAACTGTTCAAAAAACACCCTCTCTGCCTGTTTGAGGAGGGCGACCCCGCCTATGGCAACGGAAACCATTTTATCGGAATCAACGAGGGGGACTCCCCCATCACCGTGCTGTTTATGATCGACTCCCATAATTCCGTAGAGATCACTCTGGAAAACGGTGAGAAGAAATGGGTCTATGACAAACTGTGGCCCGATCAACTCAAGTGGATCGGCGAACAGGCAACTGCGTTTAAAAATGATGGCTATAAGGACGCTGTGATGATGTTGCATATCCCGCTATATTGCTATCGGGCGGCGGCTGAAAATGCCTTTCCCGGCGGTCGTGGCGGCGATTCAGAGGTCTACGGCCAACAGCACGAACTGATCGCCAGCCACCCCTTTGATGAGGGGGCGTTGCCGGTGCTGAAAGAGAGCGGTTTGATCTCCCACGTGTTGGCAGGACACGACCACTGCAATAATTTTATGGTGGATCACGAAGGCATAAAACTGATGTTTGCCTGCAAGACCGGTCCCGGTTGCTATTGGCAGTCGGCCATGAACGGCGGCACGGTCATCACCATCGGCTCCGACGGCATCAAGGATGTTCACCACGATTTCATTGATGTGTCCCATCTGGTGGAGGGCACCGGCATTAAAGATTTTGTATATAATTGGGATAAATAATTGCAAAAAAATCCTGCATCCGGTTGGATGCAGGATTTTTTACTATCAGTACATACCGTCCATACCGCCGGGTGCGGCAGGAGCAGGCGGAAGGGGTTCTTTCTTATCCGCCACCAGGCTCTCGGTGGTCAGCACCATAGCCGCCACAGAAGCGGCATTTTGCAAAGCGGAGCGGGTCACCTTGGTGGGATCCACAATACCGGCAGAGAACATATCCACATACTCTTCCTTGGCAAAATCAAAGCCATAGTTGAGTTTGTCTGCGGTACGGATCTTGTCGATGATGACGCTACCCTCCAGACCGGAGTTCAGAGCGATCTGGCGCACCGGCTCTTCCAGAGCCTTCAACACGATCTGGATACCGGTCTTCTCGTCGCCCTCAGCCTTTTCCAGCATCGGCAACAGCACAGAAGCGGCGTTGATCAGCGCCACACCGCCGCCGGCAACCAGGCCCTCTTCAACGGCGGCCTTGGTAGCAGACAAGGCGTCCTCAATGCGGAGTTTCTTCTCCTTCATCTCCACCTCGGTGGCGGCACCGGCCTTGATGACCGCCACGCCGCCTGCCAGCTTCGCCAAGCGCTCCTGCAGTTTCTCACGGTCAAAATCGGAGGTGGAGGTCTCGATCTGGGCACGGATCTGCGCCACACGAGACTTGATCATCTCCGGGTCACCCATACCGTCCACAATGACGGTGTTCTCTTTGGTGACCTTTACCTGCCGGGCACGGCCCAGCATAGGAATGGTGGTCTCTTTCAGGTCAAAGCCCAACTCTTCGGACACCACCTGACCGCCGGTCAGGATGGCGATATCCTGCAGCATCTCCTTGCGGCGGTCGCCAAAGCCGGGCGCCTTGACTGCCACGCAGGTAAAGGTGCCCCGCAGACGGTTTACGATCAGGGTGGACAGCGCCTCACCCTCCACATCCTCGGCCACGATAACCAGTTTACGGCCGGACTGGAGAATCTGCTCCAGCAAGGGCAGGATATCCTGAATGTTGGAAATCTTCTTGTCGGTAATCAGCAGATAGGCGTCGTCAATGACCGCCTCCATCTTATCGGTGTCGGTGACCATATAAGGCGTAATGTAACCCCGGTCAAACTGCATACCTTCCACCACCTCGGTATAGGTCTCTGCAGTCTTGGACTCCTCCACGGTGATAACGCCGTCGGCAGACACCTTCTCCATCGCCTCGGCGATCAACTGACCGATCACCTCATCACCGGCAGAGATGGTGGCGGCGCTGGCAATATCCTCAGTGCCGCTGACCTTTTTGGAGTTGCCCTTCAGTTCCGTTACGACCGCATCCACGGCAGACTGGATGCCCTTTTTGACACCCATCGGGTTGGCGCCGGCAGCCACGTTCTTCATACCCTCACGGATGAGCGCCTGAGCCAGCAGGGTGGCGGTGGTGGTGCCGTCACCGGCAACATCATTGGTCTTGATGGATACTTCTTTCACCAACTGAGCGCCCATATTCTCAAAAGCGTCGTCCAGTTCGATCTCTTTGGCGATGGTGACGCCGTCATTGGTAATCAGCGGCGCACCAAACTTTTTATCCAGCACCACATTACGGCCCCGGGGACCCATGGTGATCTTCACGGTGTTAGCCAACTGGTCCACACCGGACTGCAAAGCCTTGCGGGCCTCTTCGCCATACAAAATTACTTTAGCCATAATATTACCTCCTATAATAATCAGTCTTCCACAACCGCCAGGATATCGTTCTGGCGGACGATGGTGTATTCCACACCATCCAACTTGACCTCAGTGCCGCCGTAACGGGTGATCAGCACCTTGTCACCTACATTCACATACATTGTGATATCCTTGCCCTCCACGTTACCGCCGGGGCCAACGGCCACCACCTCGGCAACCTGCGGTTTTTCTTTTGCTGCTGCGGACAGAATGATGCCACTCTTGGTGGTTTCTTCTGCCTCAACGAAGCGGAGAACTACACGGTCTGCTAACGGTTTAATCGACATATTCAAAACCTCCTAGTTTTGTAATAACAATAGAGTTAGCACTCGTCTCTTTTGAGTGCTAACTCTATTTTACTCACATTTTCAGAAAAATCAAGGGAAATATGTAAAAAAATCCTCAATTAACAAATTATTCACAAAGCAACGGCATTTGCCGCTCCCACACTTCCATAGCGTTCACGAGCCACCGCATCCGGCAGCACCAGAGAAAATGCATGGGGAATAACAGAAAAATGCATAGAATCCTGAACGTAGCATTCTCCATCCACATTATTCACCACAGCCTTAGCGGTACGCACCTTCATTTCCGTGCCGCTGATGTGTTCTATGCAGGGCACGTTGTCGTGAGCACCGACCTTGTATTTTTTAAGAACACCGGGTATTTGCAGGCGGGAAATCTTCCGCACCAGCACAAAATCCAGCACGCCGTCGTTCTCTAAAGCCTGCGGTGCTCCGCAATATCCGCCGCCATAATACCGGCCGTTGGCGGCCACCGCCATCAAATACCGGCCGGAACGCCGCACGATGCCATCCGGACCGGTGATCTCGATCTCCATTGCTTCACCGATAGGGTGCAAGATCACATCCACAATGGCCATATTATAGGCTGCAGAGCCGCTTACACCCGGCAAATTCTTATAATTCTGCATCTTTAAAGCGACAGAGGCATCCAGGCCGATAGAGGCAATATTTAAAGAGATCCGGTCACCGCAATCCACCGCATCCACCGGATAGGCAGAACCCTCTACAATCGAAGCAATGTCCTCAAACGCTTCTTTTCCACCAAACATACGGACATAATCATTGCCAGAGCCACAAGGGATCACCGCCAGTTCCACCCGGTCACAGCAAACCGGCAGACCGTTGGCAACCTCTTGTAAGGTTCCATCTCCGCCGCAGGCGTACAAACGAACCGCATCGCCCTTCTCGCACTCTTCCCGGGCGATGCGGGTGGCCGCCCCCACACAATCGGTCAGATGCACCGCATACTCCAAGTCGGGATGGTTGGCAAAATACGCATCAATTTTCCCACGCAACGTGAGTGCTTGTTTGTTCTTTCCGGCCATTGGGTTCAAAACAAATACGTGTCGCACCCATACCGCCTCCTTATACGTCTATAAAGCGAAAACTTTATATCATTTATAATACATATACAACTGGCATTTCAGCATTCCGTTATAGAGTTTTCGGCGTTTATCCGCCGGTCTGCCGAACAGTTGCTCAAACTGCTCGTGAGGGCTGATGATGGCATAACTCCAACCGGGCTTCGGCACAAACACCTTGCCCATCACCCGATACAGATCCTCAGCCGCTTTCACATCCAAAAGGCGCTCGCCATAGGGCGGGTTACACAGCACCGTACCGGTATCTCCCTCCGGGACAAAATCCCGCAGATCGGCCTGATGGGCAGAAATGAACTCCCCTACCCCCGCCTTGGCGGCGTTATCCGCCACCAGCGACAGCACCGCCGGGTCGATGTCACCGCCCCGGGCGAAGAATTCCACATCCCGTTGCCGCTCCCGGGCAGCCTGTCGTTCCTCACGCCAGATCTCCGGCGGGACGCTGTCCCAATACATAGCCGAAAAGGTGCGCCGGACACCGGGGGCGATACCTTTCGCCGCCAGAGCCGCTTCTATCAGGAGCGTGCCAGAGCCACAGCAAGGATCACACACCAATTTTGCACGGCGGGCACGGGTCACATCCACAATGGCCGCCGCCAAGGTTTCTTTAATGGGTGCGCCACCGGCAACCGCACGATAGCCACGCTTATGAAGACCCACTCCGCTCGTATCCAACAGCAAGGTAACTTCATCCTTCATAATGGTGAACTGAATCTGGCATTTGCCGTCACACTCATCAAACCATTGGATGCCGTACACGTTTTTCAGCCGCTCAACCACCGCTTTTTTAACGATAGCCTGGCAGTCGGGAACGCTGTGAAGCTGAGAATTCAGAGACCAGCCTTTTACCGGAAATGCATCCTGCTTGCTGATAAACCGTTCCCACTCCAACGCCTTGACGCCCTGGAACAGTTCCTCAAAACTGCGGGCGGCAAAGCGCCCCATCACGATCTGTATCCGTTCCGCATAGCGGGAACCGATATTGGCACGTGCCATCATCTCCAGGCCACCGGAAAACAACACACGGCCGTTTTCGGGACGAACATCCTCGGCACCCATACGGCGCAGTTCGTCACCCAATATTCCTTCCACCCCAAACAAGCAGGGGGCACAATACAAAATCTTACACATACTCAACCTCAATTTATCACAGACAGCAGGTTGCGTGACGGGTCACGTGACAACCAACATTGATAGCCAACGGCAAACCGGCAATATGCGTGGGTGCCGTTTCGATCATCACCGCCAATGCGGTGGTGTTTCCCCCAAAGCCCTGCGGACCGATATTCAGTTGGTTTACCGCCTTCAGAACGTCTTGCTCCAACCGGGCATAATACTCGCTCGGATGGGGCTGGGAAACCGGACGGCACAGGGCTTTTTTCGCCAGATACGCCACATGCTCAAAATCACCGCCGATGCCCACACCCAGCACCAACGGCGGACAGGGATTGCTGCCAGCCAAGCGTACCGCCTCGCACACTTTATCTATAATGGCCTGGCGGTCCGCAGCCGGAGTCAGCATATAGACCCGGCTCATATTTTCACTGCCAAACCCTTTGGGTGCCACCGTGATCTCGCAGTTTTCTCCCTCCACCAACTCCAGATGGAGCACCGCCGGTGTATTGTCGCCGGTGTTGACCCGGCTCAGCGGATCGGCTACCACAGAGCATCGAAGCAACCCATCAGTATAGCCCGCCGCCACCCCGGCGTTCACCGCTTCCGAAAGCAGCCCGCCAGTGATGTGGACATCCTGTCCTAAGCGGACAAACACCACAGCCATACCGGTATCTTGACACACCGGTACGTGTAGCCGGGAAGACGCCTTTAAGTTGTCGCACAGATCGGTCATCACCGCTTTCGGCAACTCATCGCTCTCCTGTGCGGCAGCACATCGGAGGCATTCACACAGATCCTCCGGCAACTGCCGATTGGCCTGTATGCACAATTCTTTTACCGCTTGTGTAATGGCAGAAGCCGAGATCTCCCGCACAAAAACACCGCCTTTCACGCAGAAAAAGAGGAACGCCTTTCTCTTTCAAAAGAGAACTGCATCCCTCTTTCATTATTATCCCTGGGGACCGCCGTTACCACGGGGTTTGCGGCCAAAGCCACCGTGTTTATTATCCATTGACCGTTTCAGATCCGAGATCTTTTCGTCACTGGTCATCTTAAAGCGGTTCATCATATCCTCAAAGCTTTCGCTACGAGGTGCAGAGGATTGCCATTCATAATCGCCGGGGCGCCCATCAAACGCAGGACGCTTAGGAGCAGACTGACGGGGTGCCGGCGGCTGAGCCTTTTTGATGGACAGACTGATCTTTCCATCCTCGCCGACGCTCAGCACCTTCACTTTTACAACCTGTCCCTCAGTAACGAAATCACGAATCTCTTTTACGAATGTGGATGCTACCTCAGAAATGTGCACCATACCGGTAACCTTATCCGGTAATTCTACAAAAGCACCAAACTTCGTGATGCCGGTCACTTTTCCTTCCAGAATGGATCCTACCTCTAACTGCATATACGCTTGTATCCCCCTAAGTAAATTAACCCTCGCCCCGCTGGAAAATCTGCTGACCAGACTGGTACATACCCTCATCATTCGCCTTTTGCTCGCAAATTTCGTCGGTTTGTTCCAACTGAGCAGACAACGCCTCGTTGATCAGTTCTTGATTCTGTACAAGGGAATTCATATCCTGAACCTCTTTGTACTTTTCAGACAACTGAACAGCGCTCTGAACAATGTGGAGAATCAGAAAAGCCGCACCGGCAACCAACATAATGCGTAAAAGCCAATTAGCCTTTTTATTGTTACGGCGCTTGGCTCGACTGCGGCTGCTCATAGCGACTCCTCCTTTCTTAAACAACTATATATAGTTCCACAAAGAACATTTTACTGTAGATATGGAAAAATTTCAAGTGTTTTTTAAAAAAACTGCAAAAAATTATGAATTTTTCTCGCCTTTAGAAGGGGGTTTCCGGGTTTTTGACCGCACTTGGCTAAAAAATACCACTATCTTTTGGAAAAGCCACCGTATTCCGCCATAACACCAAAGCCGGATCCGCCGAAGGGCTCTTACTCCCCGTGCCAAGCAAAACGCCACCGCTTTCCCCACCGTATAGTGCTCCAGTAAAAAGCCGGAAAGAATACCGCAAAACAGCAAAGGATGCAATTGGCCGTCCATAATGACCAGAGCGCCAAAGAACGTGATGCCTGCCGCCAACACACCAAAGACGCTGTCCAGCAGTACGGCACCGGTCATTCTGACCTTTGTGCGGATAATGCCGCTGTTGATATCAAACAGAAGCCCCACCAGCATTCCCCAAGGTAGGCTTTCTAAGTAAAACTGAACCTGCTGCCATCCCGTCCATTCCATGGGAACGCTCATCGCAGCAAGCGGCCCAGCAACCCGCCAGAACGAACCGAATCCGAGTAAGAAAGGGTGTCTATCTGTCCCTCTAAAGACAGATTTCCACCCTCCAGATCCAATCGGCGAACCTGCAGTTCCCGGCCTTTTATGGTCAGTTCCCCCAATGATGTAAAGGCTACCACCGTGGAATCGTCAAAACTGTCCACGTCCGACACGCCGGTAACGTCCAACCGTTTGCGATCCTGCATAATCACCTGATGTGGTGATAGCGGATTTTGTGTTTCTCTGCGCTCCATACAGATCCCCCCTATGTCTTGACACAGTATATGCGCCCACCGGAGGGTATATGATTTTATTGTAACACTTTATACAGCAAAGAGGCGTCGTTTTTGGCCACCGTTTCCTGTACAGCCACCACCTGAACCTGTAACTGGCGCACGCCAAGATCCAGGTGAATCACATCGTCGATTTTGACATCATAGGATGCCCGTGCCGGTTTACCGTTTACCAGCACCTTTCCGGCATCGCAGGCCTCGTTGGCCACTGTCCGGCGCTTAATGAGCCGTGACACTTTCAAATACTTATCCAGTCGCATCGTATCCTCCTGAGCATACACATAGTAAAAGCCGCCCGGAAAACCGGGCGGCTCATACAATGCAAAATTAGTTGACAGCCTTCTTCAGAGCGGCGCCGGCCTTAAACACGGGCTGCTTGGAAGCGGCGATCTGGATCTCCGCCTTGGTCTGGGGGTTGCGGCCCACACGAGCAGCACGCTCACGGACCTCGAAAGTACCGAAGCCGATCAGCTGAACCTTGTCACCCTTCACCAGAGCCTCTTCCACAGAAGCGACAACGGCGGCAACGGCCTTCTCAGCGTCTTTCTTGCTCAGACCGGCCTTAGCGGCGACGGCAGCAATGAGTTCTACCTTGTTCATAAAAATATACCTCCACATACTCTTTTATATTCCAGCGGGGATACCCGCAAATGGACGAAATCAAAACCACAAACGTGCTTTACTAGACACACTATACCCCATTTTCACAGGTTTTGCAAGGGGAAATATTTTTTTCAGCCTTTTTGCAGAAATTGACAGCAACATTCTGTGCAAACTGTACAAAAACGAACCGTTTTTGTCGTGGTAATTATACATTTATGGCTCAATAGAACGTAGCAACCTCTTGCTCCGGTGCCGAGGCCGGTTCCACGGAAACGCCACGCAGCACCGGGCCTACACGCCCATAGCAAGGATGCTTGCGAATGGATATGGAGGCACGAACCGTGACCCACATACGGCTGGCCATCCGCTCAGCGCCGTTCCACTCACAAACCAGACCCGCAAACCGAATATCGTCCTCACAGCAGGTCATCAGAGGTCTGCCAACGATAAAGCAGTTATCGGGTATGGATTTATCCACCACTACCTGACCCTTGAATTCTACCGTTTTTCCGTCATAGGAATCCAGTTCTTCAGACAAGTCCCGATACCACAAAGCAAAATCCCGGTCTTCCACCAGAATGACCGGTGCCTCTTTATCAAAGGGCAAGGGATCCTCAATGTCGTCGTATTCCACATCGTCCTCGCCGTATTCATAGGCAATATCCACCCGGCGGCTGACTCCACGGACGATCTTGTGCAGCGCCATCTTGTCAAAACCTTTTTGGGCACGGTTAAACACGACCAACTGCGCTCCTTGCAGTTTATCCACCGCCAAATTGCGCATATTGGCATTAAAGATCGGAAACGTGTTGGCGTCCGCAAACATCATCTCCTGGTACACGATCCAGTTCTTCGGCATATTGGCATACAGATCATTAAGGAGCCACATACCGTTATACTCCACCATCACCCGTTGGGCTCGGCATTTTTTCTGCAGAGCCGTTAGGTTGTCGGCGGTAAACTGTGCCGGGTCATCAATGACCTCTACGGTCACATTTTTGCCGGAAAAGCGAGAAGGAACCAATTCGCATTCGCCCTCTTCACACAGCAAAACCAACGTCCGCTCTCCGCTATTAAACCGCTTATCTTCCAGCGTGCTTTGTAAAAAGGTGCTTTTACCGGAATCCAGAAAGCCGGTAAATACATAGACCGGGATCTCCATTATTTCGCCTCCGTTTTCATACCAAACAACTCTGCCAAAGCATCCTTATGGATCCCCGAGCCGATCACACACAAACGACCGATCACGTCGGCACAGCCAGTACGTACATCCGGAGCGCCGGGGACGTAATCAAAATGAATCCACCGACCGTCAGCGCCGGCCACAATACCCTTTGCCCGCAAAACAACACCATAGGCGTGCTCATCCTCAAGTCGGTTCAGGGCATTAAGAATGGTCTCTGCAGTATAGGATGCCGTAGTTTCTACGCCCCAACTGTCAAATACATCATCCGCATGGTGATGGTGATGATGGTGATGTTCCTCACCGTGTTCGTGACAATGGCACTCTTCGCCGTCGTGGTGGTGGTGGTGTTCCTCTTCGTGATGGTGCTCGTGGCAATGGTTCTCTTCCCCATCGTGATGGTGGTGATGTTCCTCTTCGTGATGGTGCTCGTGGCAATGGTTCTCTTCCCCATCGTGATGGTGGTGATGTTCCTCTTCGTGATGATGATGACCGCACACCGGGCAAGATTCCTCCTCCAAGTGGCGGATCTCCTCCGCCAGCGAAGAGCGCTGCTCCATAGCCGACAGGATCGCCTGACCGCTCAGTTGATCCCAGGGGGTGGTCACGATGGTCGCACCCTCGTTCTTCTCACGAAGCAGGGTCACAGCGTCGTCCAATTTTTCCTGTGAGATACCGTCGGTTCGGCTGAGAATAATGCAACCGGCGTGTTCGATCTGGTCGTTATAAAATTCACCGAAGTTTTTCGCATAGATCCGGCATTTTCCGGCATCCGCAACGGTTGTAAAGCAGTTTAACTTTACATCGTCAGATTCCACTTTCTGCACGGCTTTAATGACATCGCTGAGTTTTCCGACGCCGGATGGTTCAATGAGAATACGGTCCGGCTCAAACTGCTCCAACACCTGTGCTAACGACTGGGTAAAATCCCCCACCAGGCTACAACAGATACAACCAGAATTCATTTCGGTGACCTCAATACCGGCCTCCTTCATAAATCCGCCGTCAATACCGATCTCACCAAACTCGTTTTCGATCAGCACCAACTTTTCTCCCGCATACGCCTCGTTAATCAATTTTTTGATCAGGGTGGTCTTTCCCGCCCCTAAGAATCCGGAAAATACATCAATTTTGGTCATAGCAAACACTCTTTCCTTTTTCTCACTATTATATCACGTCTGTCAATGGTATTCAACCGGTTTTCGTGCAATTTGTTCATATCCTCAAATTTGCATAATTTTATGAGAATTATGAGGAATTATAGGAAAATTTTCGAAATATTTTGCATTTTCCTGTTGCTTTTTAAGACATCGTTGTTGTATAATTATTCTGTTAGAGATTTTTTCGGCAGTTGCCGACGGCATTATTTATGGAGGATCAGCATGGCCTGCGATTTGCATTGTCACAGTAAAATTTCGGACGGTTCTTTGGGGATCGAAGAGATCATCTCCTTGGCAAAACGGCGGGGTCTCACCGCCATTTCCATCACCGACCACGACGCCGTAGTGGGCGCCACAAGGGCGATGGTGGTCGGCAAGCGCCAGGGGATCGAGGTTATCCACGGAGTCGAGTTCTCCGCCTTCGACCCCTCTCGCAA
This sequence comes from uncultured Ruminococcus sp., assembly GCA_964433515.1. Lineage (GTDB taxonomy): Bacteria > Bacillota > Clostridia > Oscillospirales > Acutalibacteraceae > UBA5905. The sequence goes on along the minus strand of CAYSRL010000024.1, from coordinate 930 downwards.
CCGTAAGGTGCACATATTGGGTTATCTTTGCGATGCCCCTGACCGCCTGGAGGGATTGTGCCGGCAAATTGCTGTCAGCCGCCGTGCCGCCGCCACCGAGATGGCACGCAAGGTGTTGCGGTATTATCCCATCGTTCCGGATTCCATCACCCGTTGCGCCGCCGGCAGCACCTGTATTTTCAAACAGCATATAATGCACGCCCTGATCGATGCCGGTTATGCCGACAGTTTTTACGGCGATGTGTATCACAAACTGTTTTCCCCCGAAACCGGTGTGGCCTATGTTTCCCCGGAATACCCAAATGTGCGTGAAGTCATCGACCTTATTCACAGCGCCGGCGGTTTGGCGGTTCTGGCCCACCCCTATTCCTATGACAGCATCGATCTGATGAAAGAGTTGACCGCCGACGGCGTGCTGGACGGCGTTGAGGTGTGGCACCACCGCAACGATGAACAGCAAACTGCCGAACTAAAGAGTTTTGCCGAAAACAACGGTTTGCTAATGACCGGCGGTTCGGATTTCCACGGTATGTATTCCAACAAAGCTCGTCCTCTGGGTTCCTACAGTTGCCCGGACAACACCGTCCAACTGATGAAGGAATACAAAGCGGCTCACAGCAAATAATATTCCGTAAGGAGGCATCGCTATGGCATTTCAATATCGCACAAAAGGGGTCTGCTCCCGGAATATCACCTTTGATATCGTCAACGGCAAAATCACCAACGTTCAGTTTGAGGGCGGTTGCAGCGGCAACACCAAGGGCATCGCCGGTCTGATAGAAGGTATGGATGCAGAAGAAGCCATCCGGCGGATGGAGGGTATCAAGTGTGGTTTCAAAAACACGTCTTGCCCCGACCAGTTAGCACAGGCAATTAAAGAAGCGTTAAAGAAAGAATGACCATTACTGCCACAGGTGTCTCCTGTGGCAG
>CAYSRL010000023.1:0-14647 GCA_964433515.1 uncultured Ruminococcus sp. | reverse complement strand
GTGGACAGCCTGGTGGTCATCCCCAACGACCGCATCAAACTGGTCACCACCGAGCGCATCACCATGAAGAACGCCTTTGAGATGGCGGACGAAGTCCTGCGCCAGGGTGTCCAGAGCATCTCCGAGCTGATCCTGCGTCCCGGCGACATCAACCTGGACTTTGCCGATGTGTTGGCGATTATGAAGGACGCCGGCTTTGCCCATATGGGTATGGGCCGTGCCGAGGGCAAAGAGCGTGCCGCCGAGGCCGCCCAGGCGGCGGTGGACAGCCCCCTGCTGGAGACATCCATCAACGGTGCCCGTGGCGTGCTGATTTACATCGTGGCTCCCGAAGACTTCGACTTTGAGGAGATGGAAACGGCCACCAGTGCCATCAGCGACCAGATGCATCCGGACGCCAACATCATCTGGGGTTACAGCCTGGATGCCGAGATGGGCGATGCGGTCAGCGTCACCGTGATTGCCACCGGTTTGACCGCCGACTATAAGAGCACGCCCAAGAGCGCTTCCGTGCCCACCGGCCAGACCACTTTTGAGACCCCCTCTTGGCCGGAGGAGGACGACGACCTGCTGGAGATCACCCGCTTGTTTGAGCGCCGCAACGAGGTTAACGACTGATAAAACAAAAAAACAGCCGAGGCAGTTGCCTCGGCTGTTTTTTTGTTCTTACACAGATTCGCCCAGATCCCGGCGGCAGTTGACACACACGTTTTTGCCTTTATACCCGCTGACATCCCGGGCATTCCCGCAGAAAATGCAGGCGGGCTGGTACTTTTTCAGAACGATGGTGTTGTCCTCCAGAAAGATCTCCAGAGCATCGGTATCCTCGATATCCAAAGTGCGGCGCAGTTCAATAGGCAGTACAAAGCGTCCGGCCGAGTCGATGCGGCGCACGATTCCGGTAGAAGTCATAGTGGTCGTCCTTCCCTTAGATAATGTTGGTGAAACGATATTACCAAAAAAAGGGGAATTTGTCAAGACTTGTCAATAAAAATCAAAAAAGAAAAGCGGTCATCCCGCAGGATGACCGCTCCGCAGCCGCTTTTTGGCGGCCGCTCAGGTGGGTTTAGCAGCCGCAACCGCAGCCACAGCTACTGGTGTTGTTGGTACAACCACAGCCGTTGTCGTCGATGAGCAACAGAACGATGATCACCAACAGAATCCAGTTGCAGTCGCTACCGCAAAACAGATTACGCAGACACATACTTCCACCCCCTTCAAAGCGTGCTCGCAGATGACAAACCGGGTTGCCGTTTCCGACGGCTTCTTTTCCGCTGATGCGGAAAAGCCCTTTTGCCGGTTAGGGCGCCCTGTTTTTCTCTGCGATCACCCTACATTCTCATAGTATGTGAGATCGTGGGGTGGGTGAAAGAAAAGTGAATGTATATAACTCCAAAAATTTGCCTATATTTTATAGGAAAGAGGAGGGGTTATGATGTATCGGTTCAAGCGGTTTACGGATAAGGCCAACACGGCGCTGAATCTGGCGGTGGAGGCGGCCCGGGAGATGGGACACACCTATGTGGGTACGGAACATATTTTGCTGGGTCTGTTGCGGGAGGGTAGCGGCGTGGCGGCGGTGGTGCTGTCCGGGCGAGGCATCACCGTGATGCGGTATACCGAGCGGATACTGGCGGCGGAGACCGGCGGCGCCTACAGCACCCTGACCCAGGAGGATTTCACCCCCCGGGCAAAGGCGGCGATGGAGGCGGCGCTGACCGATGCCGCTATGGCGGGTCAGCGGTTTGCCGGCACCGAGCATTTGCTGGCGGCCATCCTGCGGGATGACACCAGCGTGGCGGTGCGGCTGTTGGGGCTGTTGGACGGTCGCCCGGCGGAACTGTTGGGGGATCTTTCCCGGGCGGTGGGGAATGTGCCCGCTGCGCCCACCTCCTCCCGCACCGGGAGCACCAAGACCGGGCGCACCCCCACCCTGGATCAATATGGCCGGGACTTGACCGGGATGGCTCGGGCGGGGCAGCTGGACCCGGTGGTGGGAAGGGAGCGGGAGATACAACGAGTCATCCAGATCCTTTGCCGCCGCACCAAGAATAACCCCTGCCTCATCGGCGAACCGGGGGTGGGCAAAACGGCGGTGGCGGAGGGCATTGCCCAGCGCATCGTGTCCGGCGAGGTGCCGGAACCTTTGCGGGAAAAACGGCTCTTGACCCTGGATCTGACCGGGATGGTGGCGGGCACCAAATACCGGGGCGATTTTGAGGAGCGGGTAAAAAACGCCTTGGCAGAGGTGCGGCGTGCCGGCGATGTGCTGTTGTTTATCGACGAACTCCACAATCTCATCGGGGCCGGTGCCGCCGAGGGGGCGGTGGACGCCGCCAATATATTAAAGCCGGTGTTGGCCCGGGGGGAACTCCAACTGATCGGCGCCACCACCATTGACGAATACCGCCGCCACATCGAAAAGGATGCGGCGCTGGAACGGCGGTTTCAGCCGGTGACGGTGGGTGAGCCGGATAGGGAACAGACCTTGGCGATTCTCCGGGGTCTGCGGGATAAATACGAGGCGCATCATAAAGTGCGGATCGGGGATGAGGCGCTGACGGCGGCGGTGTCGCTGGCGGTGCGGTATATTCCGGACCGCTTTTTGCCGGACAAGGCGGTGGACCTGATGGACGAGGCCGCCTCCCGGGTACGGCTTCGGGATATGGCGGCGCCCCACGATGTGCGCCAGATGGAGGGTGAGGCCGCCCGCCTGTCTGCGGAGAAACGGGCGGCGATACACGAGCAGGATTTTGAGCGGGCGGCCAGTCTCCGGGATGAGGAAAAGGCGCTGACCGCCCGGCTGGAGCAACGGCTGGAAAGTTGGCAACAGCGCCGGGACATCGACCATACCGGAGAGGTGCGTGCCGCCGACGTGGCGGCGGTGGTGGCGGACTGGACCGGCATCCCCGCCGAACAGGTATCCCGGGAAGATGCCCGCCGTTTACAGGATCTGGAGGCCATACTCCACCGCCGTCTGGTGGGGCAGGAGGAGGCGGTGAGTGCGGTGGCTCGGGCGGTGCGCCGCAGCCGGGTGGGGTTGCAGGACCCGGATCGACCCGGCGGCTCCTTCATCTTTCTGGGCCCCACCGGGGTGGGCAAAACCGAGTTGTGCAAGGCGTTGGCGCAGGCGTTGTTCGGGGATGAAAAGGCCATCATCCGCCTGGATATGTCGGAATATATGGAAAAGCACGCTGTGTCCCGGTTGGTGGGTTCACCCCCCGGTTACGTGGGTCACGAGGAGGGGGGACAACTCACCGAGGCGGTGCGGCGGCGTCCTTACAGCGTGGTGCTGTTTGACGAGATCGAAAAGGCTCACCCGGATCTGTTCAACCTGCTGTTGCAACTGTTGGAGGATGGGCAACTCACCGATGCCGGGGGAAGGCGGGTGGATTTTCGCAACACCTTGGTGATTATGACCTCCAATGTGGGCGGTCGCCGTCTGGCGGGTGAGGGGCGCTTGGGTTTTGCGCCTGACGGCGGGGATGCCGCCACCCATCGGGCGGAGGCTATGGGGGAACTGAAACGGCTGTTCCGCCCGGAATTTCTCAATCGGGTGGACGAGGTGATCCTGTTCACCCCCCTCACCCAAAAGGAGGTCGCCGAGATTGCAGAAAGGCTGATAAACCGCCTTTGTAAGCGGTTACAACACCTGGGCTATACGTTGGACATATCTCCGGATGTGGCCGATTGGCTGGCAAAGGAGGGCTACGACCCGGTATACGGTGCTCGACCCTTGCGCCGGGCGGTTCAGACCAAGTTGGAGGATCCGTTAGCCGAAAAATTGCTGGCAGGGGATTATCAAAAAGGCGATGTGATCCAGGCAAAACTAACCAATGAAGAGATTCGTTTTTGCTGAAAAACGAGCACACGGAATACCCCGTGTGCTCGTTTTGTCTATCCGATATTCCCTTTGCGGAATTCCTCTGCAAACCATACCGTGTCCAGAGCAAATTCCTTGCCGTTGAGATACGCCATTTCTCCGGCATCGGTGGTGAAGTCGAAGCAAAGCCGATAGGAGCACAGCGCCTGTTTGCTGAATCCGGTGCCTTTGTTGAGGGCGTTGGTGCCGTATTTGCCATCGCCCAGCAGGGGGTGGCCGATGCTGGCCAGATGGGCACGGATCTGATGGGTGCGCCCGGTGAGCAGGTGGATTTCCAACAGGGATAGGTTGTTTTTCTGCTCCAATACGGTATACCGGGTGCGGATGGTGCGGGCGCCGGCTTTGGCGGTGTCCGAGATATACACCCGGTTCTGGTTCTCGTTTTTCTCCAAAAACGCCTCAAGTGTATCGCTTTGCTTGGGCATTTTTCCGTGGACGATGCAGAGATAGTATTTCTGGATCTCCCGGTTTTTGAGTTTTTCGTTGAGCACCCGCAGGGCGGTTGCCGTCTTGGCGGCGATGACGATGCCGCTGGTGTTGCGGTCGATGCGGTTGACCAGCGCCGGGGCAAAACTCTGCTCCTGCTCCGGCTGGTATTCTCCTTTTTCATACAGATACCGTTGCACCCGGAACAGCAGGGTGTCGGCATATTCCCGGTCGTCGGGATGGACCAACAGCCCCGCTTTTTTGTTGAGCAGAAGGATGTTTTCGTCCTCATACACCACGTCCAGTTGCCGGGAGGCGTGCATAAAAGCATAGGTGGCGGGTGCCGCCTGCAGGGTATCCTCCGGCAAAAACAGATACAGTTCATCCCCTTCTTCCAGCCGGTCGGCCTTGTCGCACCGCTTGCCGTTTCGGCGGATGTCCTTTTTGCGGATGGCCTTATATAGCAAGGATTGGGGCAGATTGGGATAGGTTTTGGTGAGGAATTTATCCAGCCGTTGTCCGGCATCGTTTTTCTTGATGGTGAGGGTGATTTTCATAAGAGGCCTCCTCTTTACAAATGGGGTGAAATATGCTAAAATAAATAGGATTTTAGGGAGAAAGAAGGGAAAAAGGCCGTGGCGGAGAAAAAAGAAAGACCCGGCGGTGAGCACGAAGGCCACCGCAGCAGGATGAAAGAGCGGTTTCTCACCGGCGGACTGTCCTCTTTCAGCGACCACGAGATCATAGAACTGATTTTGTTTTACGCTTTGCCATACCGCAACACCAACCCGTTGGCCCACGACCTGGTTGCCCGTTATGGCTCCTGGACCCGGGTGGTGGACGCCAATTATGAGGATCTGCTGACCGTGCCGGGGGTGACCCCCCACGTGGCGACCCTGCTGACCTTGGCGGGTCAGTCGGCCCGGCGGTATCACCGGGATATGACCGGCGTGGTGAATCATTTATACAACACCGAACAGATCGTGCGCCACGTGCTCCCTTGGTATTTGGGCGCCCGGGATGAGTCGGTGGTGATGGTGAGCCTGGATAATAAGAATAAGCACCTGAACACCACCCGCATTTTTGAGGGGAGTGTCAATTCGGCACAGTTTAATGTCCGTCTGGCGGTGCAACAGGCGTTGCGGGATAACGCCACGCAAGTTGTGTTGGCGCATAATCACCCCAACGGCTTTGCTTTTCCCTCTGTGGCGGATGTGACCACCACCCAATATGTGGCGCAGGTGTTTCAGCCGTTGGATATCCGGGTGATCGACCATCTGGTGGTGGCAGAGGGGGACTGTTTGTGTATGTCCCAGCTGCCGGAGACCCGGTGGCTGTTTGACGGCTCCGAGCCGCCTATCGAGATGGCAAAGGTGGCGGACAACTAAACCGTTTATCATTATACCACAGCGTATATCACTTTGCAAGTCGTGAGAGGAGTGTCCGGGATGCATCCCATCCGTCATTTTGTGACCATAACCCGCCACCGTCATCGGGTGATCGCCCATTGTTTTCGGGCGGGCATCGGCTGGCAGGGTCTGTTCCACGACCTGTCCAAATATTCTCCGTCGGAATTTTGGGTGGGCGCCCGGCATTATCTGGGCACCCGCAGTCCCAACGAGGAGGAGCGCCGTCTTTACGGCTATTCTCTGGCGTGGATGCACCACAAAGGGCGCAACCGCCACCACTTTGAATACTGGAGCGATTACAGCCCGGTGGATAAACGGGTGATGCCGGTGAAGATGCCGGTAAACTACGTGGCGGAGATGTTTTGCGACCGCTTGGCGGCCAGCAAGATCTATCAGGGCGACCGTTATACCGACCGTCACCCGTTGGAGTATTTCCTGCAGGGAAAACCCCGGCGCACCATCCATCCCGAAACCTCAGAGTTGTTAGAGGGATGGCTCACCTTGTTGGCAGAACAGGGGGAAGAGGCGGTGTTTTCCGCCATCCGTGCCCAACTGAAAAAAGGAACCTATTGAGAGACCGCCCCCGGGCGGTTTCTTTGCAATGGCCTGAAAATGGGACAGAGAGTATGTTAAAATGCCCGCAAAGGAGTGAATGTGTATGTATCAACTGCTGATTGGCCCTTCCGGAAGCGGAAAGACCCACTACATACTGAACGCACTGAAAGAACGCACCCGAAAGGGTCAGAAGAACCTGCTCTGGCTGGTGCCGGAACAGCACTCTTTTGAGTGCGAGCGGGCATTGCTCCGGGAGTTGGGGCCGGTGGATGCCGCCCGGGTACAGGTGCTGAGTTTCTCCCGGTTGGCGGATCACGTGTTCCGCCAGGTGGGCGGTATGGCGGGCAACCGTCTGGATGACGGCACCCGGGCGCTGCTGATGAGCCGGGCGCTGGAGCAGATGGCGGCGGTGGGGGAGGACACGGACACGCCCGTGGGGGATTTGCGCCCCGGTCTGGCCGCCGACAGCGATTATATAGAGCAACTACTGACCTTGTGGCAGGAATTGCGCCAGTGCGAGACCACCCCCGCTATGTTGGAGCAGATGGCGGAACGCCTCTCGGACGAGGACGGCCCCGATGCCTTGCTGACCCAAAAGGTGAACGACCTGTACCGGGTGTTTTCCGCCTACGAGGGGCTGGCCCTAGCCACCGGGGCGGACGAGTTGGATACCCTGACCCGCCTGGCAGAGGCTCTGCCGGAAAGCACCCTGCCGGAGTCGGCGGCGGTGTTCGTGGATGGATTTAAGGGCTTTACCGCCCAGGAATTGCGGGTGCTGGAGGGGCTTGTGTCCCGGTGCCGTGAGATGACGGTGGCCCTCGGCACCGATACCCCCGGTGTCCGTTGGCCCGGCACCAAAAAGGAGGATTGCCGGCGGGAATACACCTTGTTTTCCCCGGTGACCGACACGGTGGAGACTCTCCGCCGTCTGGCGGAGAAACAGGGCAAGACCTGGGAACTGGTGTGGCTCAAAGACGATCACCGCACCGGGAGCGGCGCCCTCAAAGCGCTGGAGGCGGGCTTGTATGCCCCCTCACCGGCGGTGTACGATCGGCCGGCGCCGGAGGTGACCGTGACCCCTTGCGCCGACGTGTATGAAGAGTGCCGGTATGTGACCCGGTGTATCCGCACCCTGCAACGCAAGGGATACCGGTGCCGGGATATCGCCGTGGTGATGCGCTCTCCGGCGGATTATGAGGGGATCTTGGATCTGATGCTGGCCTCCGAGGGGATCCCCCATTATATGGACAAGCGCCAGGATCTGCTGTGCGAGCCGTTGGTGGCGTATGTCCGCAGTGCCTTGCGGGTTGCGGTGGACGGCTGGCGCACCGAGGAACTGCTCAGACTGATGAAGACCGACCTGTGGGGTCTCACCCCGGCGGAGATCGCCGAGGTGGAAAACTATGTGTATACGTGGCGGATCGACGGAAAACGGTGGGAGCAGGAATGGACCGAAAACCCCGCCGGTATGGATCGCCAGATGAACCAAAAAGGGAAAGCGGATCTTTCCCGGCTTAACGGTTATCGGAGCGAATTGATTGGGTCGCTGTCCGCTTTGCGGCGGGATCTGCGGGGCCCGGTGACCGGACGTCAGTTTGCCACGGCGGTATATCGCTGGCTTTCCGGCCAAAAGGGTCTGCCCGGCCGCATTGCCGGTCAGGTGGCGGTGCTGGAGGAATTGGCCCAGCCGGTGCTGGCGGATCACGCCGCCCGGTTGTGGGATGAGGTGATGGGCATATTGGACCGGTTTGCGGTGGCGCTGGAGGATCAGCGGCTGCCCGCCTCCCGGATGGAAGACCTGTTCACGATGCTGTGCCGGATGGTGGATATGGGCACCATTCCCCAGGGCTTGGATGCGGTGACGGTGGGCGGTGTGGACCGCATCCGTTACAACGCTCCCCGGGCGGTGTTTGTGCTGGGCGCCAACGAGGGCGTTCTGCCCGCCTATCCGATGGGGGACGGCCTGCTCACCGAGGAGGAGCGCCGCCATCTCAAGGAGCGGGGTCTTCCTCTGGCAGAGGATGTGCTGACCCAGTGCGTGGAAGAGCGGTATTATGCCTATATGGCGGTGGCGGCCCCCAGCGAAAGGCTTTATGTCACCTATCATACCGCCACGGAAACAGGCCCTTCCCCTTTGGTGACGATGATAAAGAGGATACTGCCCCAACTGACCGAGGGCGAGGCGGTGCGGGCGGATGGCACCGATCTGGAGAGTGTGGAGGAAATGTTCTGCCGCCTGGCTCAGGGCTACAGCCGACCCGATTCGGTGACCGCCACCTTAAAAGAGGTGGTGTCCCGGCACCCGGATTATGGCCGCCGTTTGGCGGCGGTGGAGCGGGCGGCGAGCAGTCACCCCGGCTTCCGTCTGGAGGATGGCGATGTGGCCCGGCGTTTGTTCGGGACGGATATGTGCCTGTCCGCCACGCAGACCGACACTTTTTATAAGTGCCGTTTCCGGTATTTCTGTCAATACGGCCTGCGGGTGTCCCCCCGCCAGGTGGCTAAGATCGACGGGCGGATATTCGGCACGTTGGTACACTATGGGATGGAAACTCTGCTTCCCCGGTATTGTGCCGAGGGGGGGCTGGTACACCGGCTCCGTCAGCAGGAGACCGCCCTGACCCCGGATGCGGGTCTGTTGGCTGACCTGCGCACCGATGTGCGGGAGACCCTGGAGGCGTATGTCTGCCGGTTCTTGGGCGGCTTTGAGGAAAAGGACGGCCGGTTCCTATACCAGTTGGATCTGGCGGTGCGGGCGACCTGCAATGTCCTGTGGCATACGTTGGTGGAATTACAGCAGAGCCGGTTCACCCCGGTGGATTTTGAGCTGAATATTCACCCCGCCGAGAATACCGATGCTGAGGGGATCCTCTCGGTGCGCCTGCCGATGAGGGAGGGCAGTATCCAGGTGCGGGGCAAAGTGGACCGGGTGGATCTGTTCGTGCGGGCGGACGGCACCGCCTTTGTGCGGGTCATCGACTACAAATCCGGCCACACCACCTTTGACCTGTCCCAACTGACGGCGGGTCAGAGCACCCAGATGCTGATGTATCTGTACATTCTGTGCGACAACAGCCGCCGGTATATGCCGGATGGCGGACAGGTGCGCCCGGCGGGTGTGCTGTACCATCCGGTTACCGACCTGACGGTGGAGCACGACAGCAAGAATAAGGAACAAAGCCGTCTGCGGCTGATGAAGATGGACGGTATGGTGCTGGCGGACTCGTCGGTGGTGCTGGCGATGGAGCGGGAGACCGCCGAGAATTTCATCCCCGCCACCCTGGACCCTGCCGGCAAGCCGAAAGGCAATGTGGCCACCAAAGAGCAGTTTGAGTTGCTCCGTGGCGTGATCGAAAAACTGCTCATACAGATGGGCGAGAGCCTGCTTGCGGGGGATATCGCCGCTATCCCCACCCGGGACAGTCAGCGTAGCGCCTGCGATTATTGCGATTATCAGGCGGTGTGCGGACGGGATCCGGAGGACCCGGTGCGGGAACTGAAAAGCAAGAAATTTGCGGTGGCGATGAAAGAATTGGAAGAGGAGGTGACGGCGGATGGCTGAACGGAATTGGACCCCGGCCCAGGAACAGAGCATATCGGTTCACGGCCGGTCGTTGCTGATTGCGGCGGCGGCAGGCTCCGGTAAAACGGCGGTGCTGGTGGAGCGGGTCATCCGGATGATCACCCATCCCACCCATCCGGTGGATGTGGACCGTCTGCTGATCGTCACCTTCACCCGGGCGGCGGCGGCGGAGATGCGCCAGCGTCTGAGCGACGCTTTGGCGGAGAAGATGGCGGCTGAGCCGGACAACCGGCTGTATGCCCGCCAGCAGATGCTGTTGCCCCGGGCGTACATCTCCACCATCCACGGCTTTTGCGCCCGGTTTCTTCGGGAGTTTGCCGGCAAAACCGACCTGCCGATGGGCTTTAAGGTGGCGGAGGAAGGCCAGACCAAACTGTTGGAGGAAGAGGCTCTGGATCTGGTGCTGGAACAGTGTTATCGGCAAAAGGATCCGGCTTTTCTGGCGCTGGCGGAACAACTTTGCAGCAACAAAAACGATGCCGGCCTGCGGGAAACGGTGCTGGGCACCTATCAGTTTATGCAGGCGCAGCCTTTCCCGGAGCGGTGGCTGAAAGAGCAGATAGATGCGTATACCCAGGTGGTTCCGTTGGAACAGACCCGGTGGATGGCGCCCATTATCCGGGAGGTTGACCAGGCGCTGGAACGGCTGTGCCATTATGCGTCGGCGGCTTGCGAGATCGCCGGAGAGACCGGGATCATACCTTATCTGGAAACCGAAACGATCGACCTCAATAATTACCGCCGTCTGCGGGCGGCGTTGCCCACGTTGACCTATGACCGCCTTCAACAGGAATTGGCGGTGCTGTGGCAGACCGACCTTGTCCGGGTGACCAAACCGGATGCGGTGCAAAAGGCGGGTATGGAACAGGTCAAGGCCTATCGGGCCCGGATCAAGACCCGGCTTGTGAAACTGCGTGAGCTGCTCCCCCGAACCGAGGAGGAGTGCCGCCGGGATCTGGCGGCGATGGCGCCTTTGGCAGAGGCGTTGGGTCGGTTGGTGGGGGAATACACCGCCCGGTTCACCGCCCTGAAACGACAGCATAAATGGTTGGATTATAACGACTTGGAGCACGAAACGCTCCGGCTGTTGGTGGATCCGGTGACCGACCGTCCCACCCTGTTGGCCCGGGATGTGTCCCGGCGTTTTGCGGAGATTATGGTGGACGAATATCAGGACACCAACGCCGCTCAGGACAAACTGTTTTCGGCCCTGTCCCGGGAGGAGAAAAACCTCTTTATGGTGGGGGATGTAAAACAGAGCATCTACGGCTTTCGCCAGGCGATGCCGGAGATCTTCACCTCACGGCGGGACGATTACGCCCCCTATGACCCGAACACCGAAGAAACACCCGCCACCATCCAATTGGAAAACAATTTCCGCAGCCGCCATCAGGTCACCGATGGGGTAAATTTCCTGTTTGGTCAGTTGATGGGACGGCGCACCGGCGGGGTGGACTATCAAAAGGAACAACTGGTGTGCTCCGCCAAATACCCCGAGGCGGATCTTGCCGCCGAGTGGATGTTGCTGAACAAAGAGGACGCCGGTGACATCACCGACGTCCAGGCAGAGGCACGGCAGATCGCCGCCCGCATCCACCGCCTGATGGGCAGTATGACCGTCACCGCCGGTGACGGTCAGCGCCCCTTGGAATACGAAGACATCTGCATCCTGACCCGCCGGCGTAAGGATATGTCCACCTTTGTCAAAGAGTTTACCGCTCTGGGCATTCCGGTGGCGGCGGACAACGGCGAGGATTTCCTGCAGACCCCGGAGGTGAGCGTTGCCGTTTCCCTTCTGCGGGTGATCGACAATCCTTTGCGGGAGGTGTCGCTGACGGCGGTGATGCTGTCCCCCTTATACGGTTTTACTCCCGATGACCTGGCACGGGTGCGGGTGTCCGCCGGAAAGCATATTCCGCTATACCCGGCTCTGGAGCAGGTCTCCCGGTCGGATGGGGATCCGGAACTGGCACACCGCATCACCGCTTTGCTTTCCGACCTGCGGCGCTACCGCACCTTGGCGGTGTCCCTGCCGGCGGATCGCTTGCTGGAGACGCTGTATCGGGAAACCGGCATCGAGGCGGTGTATGCCGCCCGTTCCGGCGGCAGTCAGCGGGTGGCCAACCTCCAGCAACTGGACACCATTGCCCGGAGTTACGAGCAGGGCGATTTCCGGGGTCTGTCCGCCTTTGTCCGGTATATTGACCGGATGGAGGAAAGCGGCAGATCTCTGGCCGCCGGCAACACCCTGTTACAGGAGGGGGTTCGGCTGATGACCGTCCACGGCTCTAAGGGCTTGGAGTTCCCGGTGGTGTTTGTGGCTCGTCTGTGCGGTCTGCGGAACCGTTCTGACAGTTCCCGCAAGGTGCTGTTGCACGCCACCGCCGGCATCGGTATGAAACTGGTGGACCGGGAAGAAAATGAAAAATTCACGCCTCTGCCGCACACCGGTGTGCGCCTTGCCCGTCAGCAGGAGGAGATGGAGGAAGAGTTGCGGGTGTGGTATGTGGCGCTGACCCGTGCCCGGGAGAAACTGATACTGGTGTATACCGGCGGCAAGATGGACAAACTGCTGGAAAAACTGGAGATGGAGTTGACCGACGGCACCCTGCTGTTGCCGGATACGGTGCTGTCCGCACCCACAGCCGGCGAACTGCTGTTGACGGCGGCGCTCCGCCACCCGGATTTTCTGCCTTTGCGGGGGCCCCATCGCATAGCCTCTCTGCCGGCGGACACCGGCTGGCAGGTGCGGGTGTGCCCGCCTGTGGACGAGGCTGTGCTGGCGGAGGAGCTGTGTCCCTCCGCCCGGGCGGATGAGGCCTTGGCGGACACGCTGGCAAAGCGCCTTGCCTACGAATACCCCTATCGCTCCCTGTCCGGGGTGCCCGCCAAACTGGCGGCCTCCCAGTTATCCCATCAGAAGATGAGCCGGGATTATGTGGCGGTCTCCCGCCCGGCATTTTTGCAGGCGGAGGGTCTCACCCCTGCCCAAAAGGGCACCGCCACCCATACCTTTATGCAGTTTGCGGATTATGAAAAAGCCTATGCCTGCTTAGAGCAGGAGATCCAACGGCTGACGGAAAAAGGGTTTCTCACCCGCCAACAGGCAGAATCTCTCAACACCGACCGTCTGGCGGCCTTTTTCACCGGCCCGTTGTACCGGCGGATGACGGCGGCGGAGCGGGTGTGGCGGGAATACCATTTTGCGGTGACCGTTCCCGCCGGCTCCCTCACCGACCTGCCTGCCGCTATGGCGCAGGAGCCGGTGTTGGTGCAGGGTATTGCCGACTGTGTGTTCCGGGAGGGTGACGGTCTGGTGCTGGTGGATTATAAAACCGACCGGGTCAAAACCGGCCGGGAACTGTGCGACCGCTACCGGGAGCAAATGCAGTTTTACCAAAACGCCCTCCAGACCATTTTCGGTCTGCCGGTGAAGGAGATGTTGCTGTATTCCTTCCACTTGGGCGACACGGTAGAAGTGAAATGAGCATAACAGCAAAAGAGCCGAGGCATCCGCCTCGGCTCTTTTGGGTTTGTTGTCAGCAACCCCCCAGTTTAACTAGGATGGTTATTCGTCGTTTTTATGCGTTATATAATACCGATACGCATACACCGTGGGGATACCCACCATCGTCAGCAGAATGACCGTCAAGGCGATAAACGCCACGGCGGGCGGGAGCAGAGCGCACCCCATGGTCAGCAACCCGCCGGCGACCCACAGTTTGCCTGCCATCCGGTGGGTGGCGTTCCAGTTTTGCTCGTCGTTCAGTGTCCACGGCAGTTTGATGCCCATAGTATAGGATTGTTTGCACTTGGGCAGATAGTTGCCCATAACAACCCATAGCGCCCCCATCATCAGGCACAGGATCACCGGCATATTGACATTCCGCTGGAATGCCGCCAGATACACCACCACGTTCAGGATGAGGTTCAATACCGGGATGATCCACAGCACCAGCCCCAGCATTTTTTTGCTGATGTTTTTGGTTTTCGGATCCCAAGCGGAGGCAAAGAAGCACACCAGTTGCAGTCCTGCCATAATGAGGGGGAGAGTAAACACCGCAAAGGGCTTGGACGCCCATCCGTCCACCTCGCCGTTCACACCCCAGTGTACCGGCACTTGATCGGGCAGTTTGTCCCACAGCAAAACCCCGCCCACAATGGGCAGCAGGATCACCGCACAGGTCACCAACAACCGCCGTTTGTGCATATTCCAATATTCACGCATCGTCCCTCTCTCCTTTCAACTCCGAGACCCATAACAAGATTTCCTCCAGCACCGAGGCGTTCAGGTCGTAATAGATGAATTTGCCCTCCCGGGTGTCCCGGATCAGGTCGGCTTCTTTAAGCACCGACAGATGGCGGGATATGGCGGCCCCGGTCACCGGGAAATGGTCGGTGATGTCCCCGGCGGACATCCGCCCGTTTTTCAGCAGGCTCAGGATCTCCCGCCGGATGGGGTCGGACAGCGCCTTGAGCGTATTTTGCAGTCCCATATGTTCACCTCATTTAACATTTAACTTAATCGTTAAATGAATTGTACCACGCCCTTTTGTGTTTGTCAAGAGGAAAATTCAAAAAGTTAGGAATTAGGAATTAGGAGTTAGGAGTTAGGAATTAGGAGTTAGGAGTTAGGAATTAGGAATGAGGGATGAGAAATAAGAAATTAGCGAAAAGACGGAGAGCCCCCAACAAAAAAGCCGAGGGTTTTCCCCTCGGCTTCTCAACCGTCCAACAACGTTTCCAAATACAAAATAACCTCACTCATTTTAACGTCTAAAGCGGTACAAA
>CAYSRL010000022.1:8354-14721 GCA_964433515.1 uncultured Ruminococcus sp. | reverse complement strand
CTCGCTTCGCTCGAGTGAGATCGCTGCGGCGGTGGGTGGATTTCATTTCACTTGATGCGACAGCATCAAATTTCACAATTTACGAAGTAAATTATTTCATCGTGAGCGTAAGCGAAGGATTTCATTAAAATTGTGTGAGAGTTCAAGGTTATGCGCAAAACCGGCAAAAATGTCTTTTTGCAACCCACAGACAGAAAAAAGCACTTGCATATGGGTTGTACCCTAAAGGACAGTAATTAAAAAGCAGAAACGAATTTCGTTTCTGCTTTTTGTTATATAAGGTTTTAGGATATCCTAAAGAATTGGAAAATGTGATGTACATTTTCCCTGCTTGTTACGCTATGAGACAAAAGAGGTGTGGATAAACCACACCTCTTTTATTTTTCTAAAATAACAACTTATCTTGGCAAACCGAATTTAATCATTTTTTTCGCTACTTTGCGTTGGGCTCCAACCATTACACCGGGCAAAACAAACAGTGATTTAGGAATAACTGTACAAGGGGCCGAGTCTGTAACATCAAAAAATCCAACAGCATATCTTGTTGGCACATAAGCACCATAAGAATTCTTTGCATGTACCACTACCTCTGCATATGTTCTACCATACGCATCAATTTCAATGTTTTCAAAACCGCCGAACTTGACACTTTCTGGATCCTTAAGACCTGCAGCAATTGCATCTTTAATTGCTGCAAGCATCCAGCCTTCTTTTGTAGTTGGTTGAGCAGGTTCGCTAGCCACTGTTGCACCCAATTGAGCACCGCAACCAGAGCAGAATGCGCTGTTATCGGGAATTTCCTTACCACATTTTGAACAAAACATATTTTTCCTCCTATGTTTAAGATTTATATGCCGATTGCTGCGGACATTAAATAATACATTAATATCCCCATCAAAGTACAGCCAATTGAGAGAAGAACCCATAAAAGAATAGAACCTGAACATGATTTTGTATCAGCGGCAATATATCTTTTTGAGGGATACCATAGTTCGTTAACTTTACAAACAGTAATATTAAAAGGTTTCTTGATCCCTTGATTAATTATATAGTATCCTACAACATCATACCCTGTAGGAGTTTTTGAAACAAACAATTCATTATCGCCACAAAATGACATATTCTCATTCGAGTAAATGGTTTGCTTAACTAATATTTTTGCAAAAAGTATTGCTTCTTGTTTTTCGTTAATCACAATCTGGTTGTTTTTTAATTCAATAACCTCGTTTAAGTATTCTTTTTGAGCTTGTGAAACATTATACTCTGTCATACTGCCCTCCCCAAAAATCGCAATTCCATTATATGACGAAATGTCATATTTGTCAACAATTAAATATGACATAATGTCATTGGAGGGCTATGTATGAAAAACAATCTTAAATTATTACGAAAAAGCAGGGGTTATACTCAAATTGCTCTACAAATGAAGACCGGAATAGAACAAGCGTTACTTTCGAAATTTGAAAACGATGAAAGAGTCCCACCCACAGAAACTCTTCTTAAATTAGCGGATTTTTACAATGTTAGTATTGATTATATTTTGTGCAGAACCGATGTGCCCGAAATAAATAGAAAATGAGCTACAGTTTTAAAACTGTAGCTCATTTTTGTAAAATTTAAGGAACTTACTGTCCTTAAGAGTACGACTCTTAAGCAAGTGCTTTTTTCAATGAAATTCCCACTTCGTTGGGTGAGATCCGTCTCGGCTTTTCGCTTATCACAAACTCTTCAAAAACCCAATCAACCGGCTGGCGATGCGCTGGTGTCCGGCATCGTTGGGGTGCAGGCCGTCCGGCATAAAGGTCTCCTTGATCACCGGCAGTTCCGGATTCAGGTTGCTGACGGCGTACAGATCCAGCACCGGGAAGGAATAATAGGCCGCCACCTCCTTGATCACCTCGGCATAGCCTTTCAGCGATGCCTTGACCGGGAAGCCGTGCTCGTTGAGGTCGTCGTATTCCCCCAGCCGGTGCAGAGGGGTCATCACCACGATGGTGGCGGTGGGGTATTTCTCCCACAGGGCCCGGTACAGGCAGTGCAGGGCGCCGTAGAAGGTGGTGTTATCCCGGTCGGCGAGGGTGCCGATGGGCACGTCGCCGTGGCCGAAATCGTTGGTGCCGCCCCACACCACGACAATGTCCGCATCCGGGTCCATGCCCGCAACACGGGAGCCGAAATACTGGTTAAACCCCTCTTCGCCGGGGCGCTCGGGATTCAGCCGGGGGGCGATGCGGGTTCCGCCGATGCCATAGCCCCGGACGGTGGCGCCGGTCTCACGGCCCACCCGCATCCAATAGACGTTGTTCCAGTCGTCCAGACAGGCGCCCTCGGTGATGCTGTCGCCGAGGAAGTTGATCTTTTTACCGTTCAGTTCCATAATATCACCTCATCAATACAGTACGCTGCGGTTGGGAAATTCCGGTTCGCAGGTCAGGTGCATCCGCATCTTCCGCAGGATGGATTCGTCACCGGAATGGAGAATTTGGGTGGAGTGGATCTCGCACCCTTGCAGTTTGGGCAGTTGTGCCACCGCCCGGGCGGCGGTCTCGTCGCTGGCGGCGCAGATATACAGGGCGGTGAGCACGTCGTCCAGTTTCAGTGCGCTGGAACGGCTGTTCAGCAGGTTGGTTTTCAGGTCGATGACCGGTTCCAGCACCGCCGGGCTCATCAGCAGGGTGGACTTGGGGATGTCTGCCATCACCTTGATGGCGTTGAGCACCGCACCGGAGCAGGCGGACAGCAGTTTGGAGGATTTGCCGTTGATGATGCGGCCGTCCGGCAGCTGGATGGCGGCGGCGGGAGCGCCGGAGCGTTGCGCCTTATCCAGGGCGGACTGCACCACCGCCCGGTCGGTGGGGTGCAGATCCAACTGTTGCATAATGGTTTTCAGTTTGTCCACGGTGGACTGTTGCTCCCGGCCCATACGCAGGTCGGTGAGCCCCTTGAAATACCGGCGGATGATCTCTTGGCAACTGGCCTCTTTGCACACCTCGTCGTCCACGATGGCATAGCCGGCCATATTGACCCCCATATCGGTGGGACTGCAATAAAATTTATCGTTGCCGGTGATGCGGGAGAGGATGGTGCGCACCAGAGGGAACGCCTCCACATCCCGGTTGTAGTTGACGGTGGTGACCCCATAGGCCTCCAGATGGAAGGGGTCGATCATATTCACGTCCTGCAGGTCGGCGGTGGCGGCCTCATAGGCCAGGTTCACCGGGTGTTTGAGGGATAGGTTCCAGATGGGGAAGGTCTCGTATTTGCCATAGCCGGATCGTACTCCCCGCTGATGCTCGTGATAGATCTGGGACAGGCAGGTGGCCAACTTACCGCTTCCGGGGCCGGGGGCGGTGACCACCACCAGGGGTTTGGTGGTTTCGATATAGGGGTTGGCGCCGTATCCCTGGTCGCTGACGATGTGGTCCACATCCGCCGGATACCCCTCGATGGGGCGGTGGATATAGTTGCGGATGCCCAGGGCGTCCAGTTTATACTTGAATTGGTCGGCGGCAGACTGGCCGGTATAGCGGGTGATGACCACGCTGTTGACGGCGATGCCCATCCCGCTGACCATATCCATCTGGCGGAGCAGATCCTGATCGTAACTGAGCCCCAGGTCGGCACGGATCTTGTTTTTTTCGATGTTGTCGGCGCTGATGCAGAAGACGATCTCCGCCTGGTCGGCCATACTGCGGAGCAGGCGGATCTTGGCATCCGGCTGGAATCCGGGCAGCACCCGGGCGGCGTGATAGTCGTCAAACAGTTTTCCGCCGAATTCCAGATACAGTTTGCCGCTGAATTTGGAGATCCTCTGGAGAATCTGCTCCCGCTGTTTTTGCATATACAGTTCGTTGTCAAATCCGATTTTCATAGACGAACCCACCCCATTACAAAATACACAATTAGCATACCACATTTCTTTGCCGGACACAAGGATAAAAACCGAAATTTCAACAACTTTTTTTGGCAAGGAAAAGCCTTGCGTTTTCCTGCAAAAAATCCTTGTCACCGCCCCGGATATCGTGTATAATACATTATATATGCACCATCGAAGGGAGGAAACCGTTATGCAGTTTGGCGATTTTGCGGGCAACACCGCCGTGAAAAAGCAACTGGCGGCAGAGATCGACGCCGGGCGGTTTCCCCACGCCCTGCTGTTAGAGGGTGCCCCCGGCACCGGACGGCGCACCCTGGCCCGGCTGATCGCCCGGGCGGCGTTGTGCCGGAGCCAGGAACCGGCCTCCCGCCCTTGCGGGGCGTGTCCCGCCTGCCAAAAGGCGGTGCCCCCGGATTTGACCGAGGTGGGCGGGGATGGCGCCGCCATCCCGGTGGACACCATCCGGTGGCTGCGGGACGAGGCGTATCTCAAGCCCAACGAGTCGGCCTATCGGGTGATGCTGTTGGCGGACGCCCACTTGATGCGCCAAGAGGCCCAGAATGCCCTCTTGAAGATACTGGAAGAGCCTCCGGCTCATGCGATCTTCATCCTCACCTGCGACAGCCGGACGGCGATGCTTCCGACCATCCAGTCCCGGTGCGTGTGCCTGACCCTTTCCCCGACAACGTGGGAAGAGGCGGCGCCGGTGCTCCGCACTCGGTTGCCCCAGACGGCGGAAGAGGAATTGGTGCGGGCCCACGGTCTGTTCGGCGGTTGCATCGGCCAGGTGATCGAGGGCGTGGGTGACGGCACCTTCCGACAGGTGCTGGATCTGGTGCCCCGGATGGGCGAGGCGCTGATTGCCCCCTCGGAACTGGAATTGACCCGTCTGGTGGGCGGCTTGGAGAAGGAAAAGCAACTGCTGACCGGTGTGTTGGCGGGGCTTTCCCTGGTCTGCCGGGACGCTTTGGTGAAGAAATACGGCGGCAGCACGGCGCTGTCCACAGCCCCCCAGACCGCCGAAAAACTGGCGGCCCGGCTCACCGGAGCCCGTCTTACCGCCCTGATGGAGCAGATCGAGCAGTTGCAGACTGCCGGACTGCGGAATATGAACAACACGTTGTTGCTGACCCGCCTGTGTGCCTGTTTAAGACAGGCCGCAGGGTATTAACTTAGACAAGGAGAAAAGGATATGGCTATGGTAGTCGGTATCCGTTTTAACCAAAACGGAAAGATCTATGATTTTGACCCGGGCGAATTACAGTTGTTGCCGGGCGAGCGGGTGATGGTGGAGACCTCCCGGGGCATCGAGTGCGGCGAGGTGGCCCGAGCCAACCGGGAGAGCAAGGAGGAGCGGGCAGACTTAAAGCCGGTGCTCCGCCGTGCCACCGCCGAGGACCTGGAGCGGGCGGAGAAAAACGTCCAGAAGGCCCGTGAGGCGATGCGGATCTGCCAAGAGCGGATCGCCGCCCACAATCTGGAGATGAAGTTGGTGGATGCGGAGTATTCCTTCGACAACACCAAGATCACCTTTAATTTCACCGCCGAGGGCCGTGTGGATTTCCGCAATCTGGTCAAGGATCTGGCCTCCACCCTCCACGCCCGCATTGAACTGCACCAGATCGGCGTCCGGGACGAGGCGAAGAAACTGGGCGGTATCGGCATCTGCGGACAGCCTTTCTGCTGTTCCCGCTTTCTCAAAGAGTTCCAGCCGGTGTCCATCAAGATGGCGAAAGAGCAGGGTCTGTCCCTGAACCCCACCAAGATCTCCGGTTCCTGCGGACGGTTGATGTGCTGTCTGAAATACGAGCAGGATGTGTATGAGGAACTGAACAAACTCAGCCCCAAGGTGGGCGCCACCATCCACACCCCCGAGGGGGTGGGCAAGGTGGTGGAGAGCAACATCCTCACCGGCAAGATCAAGGTGCGGCTAGAGGATGCCCCCGATGCTCCGGTGGTGGAGTTGTGGCGGGAGGATCTGAACCGTCGCCCGGAAAAGCCGGCCCAGACCGCCTGCGCACCGGAAGAAAAACCGGCTGATAAGCCCGCCGACAAGGCGGCTGAGAAACCGGCCGAAAAGCCCGCCGGAAAACCGGGGCAAAACCGTCCTGCCGACAAATCGACAGGCAAAACCAACCACCGTCCCCACCGCCATCGTCCCCGGAATAAACGGCAGGGGTAATTTACCGGCAAAAAAGTAGTTGCATTTTTGAAATATTGTGTTATTATTGAAATACAAAGCGATAGGAGGTGTAAAACCATGGCTTATGTTATTTCCGATGCTTGCATCGCTTGCGGCGCTTGTGCCGAGGGCTGCCCTGTCGGGGCTATCGCCGAGGGTGACGGCAAGTATGAGATCAACGCTGACACCTGCATTGATTGTGGTGCTTGCGCCGACCAGTGCCCCGTTAGCGCTATCGATGCCGGTTAATCACAACCGCTATGCCGGACAGTATTCTTACTGTCCGGCATTTTTTTGGGAGAATGGCG
>CAYSRL010000022.1:0-8254 GCA_964433515.1 uncultured Ruminococcus sp. | reverse complement strand
ACTCCTAACTCAAAGAAAGAGGTGACAGCAATGGAATACCTACCCATTTATGGGGACATCACCGTGGCGGTGGATGACACCCACCGTTTTGGCACCGATGCCTTGTTGCTGTCCCATTTTGCGATGCCCTGCGGGGGCGATACGGTGTGCGAACTGGGCACCGGATGCGGGGCGATCGCCCTGCGCCTGGCCGCCGGCGGCAACCCTGCCGCCGTCCTTGGGGTGGATATACAGCCAGAGGCTATCGCCTTGGCACAGGCGGGGGCTGACCGGTTCCCCGGCGGCCCGAGACCCACCTTTGCGGTGGGGGATTGGGCTGACCCCCGGTCCATCGCACCGGCGGGGTCGTTTCGCCGGGTGGTGTGCAACCCGCCCTATTTCCCGCCGGATAGCGGCGGGGTGAACCCCGACCCGGCGGTGCGTATCGCCCGCCACGAGACCCCGGATACGCTGGATAGCGTGTGCGGTGCGGCGGCTTGGCTGCTGACCAGCGGCGGTCGCTTTTTCCTCTGCCACCGGCCGGAGCGGCTTTCGGCGGTGCTGGCGGCCCTGACCGCCCACCGTCTGGAACCCAAGCGCCTGCAACCGGTACAAAAGCGGAGCGACACCGCTCCCTGGCTGTTCCTGCTGGAGGCCCGCAAAGACGGCAGACCGGGGCTTTCCTGGTTGCCGCCCTTGGCGCTGTATAACGCCGACGGCACCGTCACCGATGCCTATCGGGAGATATACCGTGAAATCCAACCGAAAGAAGGGGATTCCCTATGACCCAACAAAAGAGCGGGCGGCTGACCCTGGTGGGCACCCCCATCGGCAATCTGTCGGATTTTTCACCCCGGGCGGTGGAGGCGTTGCAAACCTGCGATTTTATCGCCGCCGAGGACACCCGGGTGACCCTCAAACTGCTCAATCATTTTGGCATCACGAAACCGCTGGTCAGTTATCACGACCACAACCGCCGGGAGCGGGGGGAACAGCTTTGTGCCCGCCTGATAAACGGCGAAAACGGCGTGCTGGTCAGCGATGCGGGGATGCCCGCCATCTCCGATCCCGGCGAAGATCTGGTGGATCTGTGCCACCAAAAGGGCATCCCGGTGGGGGTGGTGCCCGGCCCCACGGCGGTGTGTTCCGCCTTGGCTTTGGCGGGTCTGCCCACCGGCCGGTTCACTTTTGAGGGGTTCCTCAGCGTGAACAAAAAGCCCCGCCGTGAGCATTTGGACAGCCTGCGGGGCGAGACCCGCACCATGGTGTTTTACGAGGCGCCCCATAAACTGAAAGCCACCTTGTCCGACCTGCTGACCGCTTTCGGCGACCGGCGGATCGCTCTGGTGCGGGAGATCACCAAAATTCACGAAGAGGTGCTCCGCACCACCCTGTCCGAGGCCTGCGCCCGGTATGACCGGGAGGATCCCCGGGGCGAATTTGTGGTGGTGGTGGAGGGCGCAAGACCCGCCGAAAAAGAAACCGCCACCCCCGAAGAGGCGGCAGAATGGGCACGGGCCTATATGCAGGAGGGGATGAGCCCCTCGGAGGCGGCAAAGACCGCCGCCGCCGAATGCGGACTAAAAAAAGGCGAGGTCTATCGCCTGTTGATAAAAGAAAACCAGTAAAGGAGAACATAAAATGGATAGCGGAACGATCTTGATGATAGTGGCGGCGGTGCTGTGCTATATTCTCATCCGCCGGATGGGTAAGAACCGGGAGGACGACAGCCGCAGCGCCAAACTGATGCAAAAATACGCCACCCTGACGGCGGAGAATCTGGCTGCCGCCCCCGATGAGGAATTGGTGGAGGCGGTGGTGAGCCACGTGCTGTCCCGGACGGCGGAAGACCACCGTCCCGACCCGGCCAAGGAGTTGGCGGGTCTGCCCCAACCTTTCACGGTGGTATACAGCATCTGGGCGGTGTGCAAGGAACTGGCCCGGGGCGATTATAAGGCGCTGACCCACACCGCCACCCGGCATATGGTGGACCCGGCGGTGGATGCTCTGCCGGTGGTGGGCGCCGCCGAAACCGCCGTGGCGCTGACCGCTTTGCGGGATGCGTATGCCAACAAACAGGACACCGCCGAGGCGGAAAAGGCCTTTCACCGGGCGGTGGAGGGGGAGTGCCCCCTGACCCTGTGCGTCGGCTATATTCGGGATCACGTTCCCCAACTGTTGGGCGAGGATATTCCCGATGAAGAGTGAGTTTCCTCTGAATTCCTTGGGGCTGACCCACCGGTTTATGGCGGAGCATATCCGTCCGGGGGATTTCTGCATTGATGCCACCGCCGGACGTGGACGGGACACCCTGTTTCTTTGCCGGTTGGTGGGGGATACCGGGCGGGTGCTGGCGATGGATATCCAGCCGTCGGCGGTGACCCAGACCGAAGCCCTGTTGGCGCAGGAGGGGGTCTCCTCTGTTGCCCGGGTGGTGCGGGACTGCCACAGCCGGATGGGGGAGTATGCCCAGCCGGGCTCGGTGGACGGCGTTATGTTCAATTTCGGGTGGCTCCCCGGCGGCGACCATACCGCCTTTTCCCACCCGGACACCAGCATCGCCGCCATCCGGGCGGGGCTCTCCCTGCTGAAACCGGGCGGTGTGATGAGCCTGTGCATATATTACGGGCGGGAAAACGGCACCGCCGAGCGGGACGCCCTGTTGGCTTTTTTGCCTACGCTGGACAACCGCCGTTACACCGTCATCCGGGGCGATTTTATCAACCGCACCGGGGATGTCCCCATCCCGGTATTTATCATCAAAGAATGAACAAAAAGGACTGCCGAGGTCTTGCCTCGGCAGTCCTTTTTTCAGAGTGGGCTGTTTAGTAGCGGAAAAAGGGCAAAATGGACAACCACAGTTTTTTCTTTCGCTTTATCCAATATTCCCGCTCCTCACCGGTGTTGCGCTGGATTTCCATACGGATATAGTGCAGTTCCCGGCGGAAATCCAGTACCCAGGGAATAAAAATGGCTATCAGGGCGGCAACGAAAAGGATGCCCAGCACAACGGCGGCCAGTTTCACCCACGAGGTGGCGCTTACCGCCAGCAGGAGAGGGGATGTTAAGAACTGAATAGTCATAAATAACTCCTTATAGGGTCAGAGGCGTATCGCCTCGGCGTACAGTGTCACAAGCGGTATCAGGTCCAGCCCAATTCACCGTCGTTATAGGGAAAACTGTTGGGATCCTCGGCGATCGCCTCGTCGGCGGAAAGCCGCCGGCACTCCAGAGTGGGCGCAAAGTATACGTTTTTCATACGGATCTCCTTATTCAAAGTGCTGGTCATAGGTGGCGGACTGCATCTCTCCATACAGGACGATCTCCTGCTCGCCGGCCTTAACGATAACGTAGGGGCGGGCATAGATGGTGGTGCTAAAGCCGGATTCGGGGATGTTGATGATACGCACAGCATAGGAATAGCCGTTGTCCATATCGGTGTCGCCATAGACCCACCGCTTTCTGCCGGGGATGTCGATGGTCTTGGCGTTGGTGGCATCCTCCAGCGTCAGCCCCTCCTCCGCCACGGCGGCGTCCAGACTCATCACGGCGCCCACCCGCACCACCGTATAGGCATAGGGATCGTCGGGGTATAAGGAACTGATAAAGGGATAGGCGGTGGCGGAATTGGCCTGATAGATGTTACCGTCGCTCTCTTTGGCGGTGACGGCGTTCTGCATATCCACACGGAACAGGAAGCCCAGACCGGCGGTGATGTTGTGCGGCTCGGGAGCCTGCTCCCGGGCGCTGGTGCCCTTGAAAGAGAAGAGGTCCACCTCCTCGTCCGGGATCTCCTCGACAACGAAATCGGTGATATAGAGGTTGGTTTCCAGCGTTCCGTTGCCCAGGTTGACCACCTTCAGCGTCAGGCTGTCTGCGGTGCTGCGGAAGGTATAGGTCACATCGGTCCAACTGCGGGCGTCCTCGCTCCAGAACAGGTCGTTGCCGGAGGCGCCGTTCACATACAGCCGGAAACCGTTGGTCATAGCCCGGGCGGAAAAGGAGAGGGTATAGGTTTTGCCCGCCTGGACGGCAAAGGTCTGCTCCGGGACGATGGTTTCATAGGCTTTGGAACTGGAATAATAGGTGCCTTTGATGCTTTCCTCGGGGAAAGAGGTGAATTGTTTCACCATATACACATCGTCCACATACATAAAGTTGGAAAGACTGGAGTAAGCGTTGCATCCGAAGCCGATGCGGACGGCGGTGTTACTGCCGCTGTTGAAATAATACGTGGCCAAGACCCATTCGGTATTGGCACAGCTCAGAGCGACCGGGGTGCTGAGGGCGGTGCCGTTGGTGGTGGTTGCGCTGGTGGCAAAAGCGCCGAGAACCATATCGAAACCGGCAGAGGCATTGGTGCTCTTATAATAGCAGGATACGATATAGTCGGTGTTCTCCTCCACCGTCACGTCCTGATAGGCGGTAAGGGTCTTGTTACGGGCGGAGATCGTGGCGCTGTAATTTCCCGTGTGGGCGTCAGAGGCGTTGATAGCAACCTTATAATTAGATGAGGTGGTGGCAGAGGACCAGCCTGTTACGGCACCGGTCTCAAAGGTGCTGTTGGTGATGAGGTTGGTCGCCTCGGCGGTCTCATCGCCGGAGGTATCTCCGTCCTTGATGGCTTCAAAATCGTCAAAGTAATAGACACCGCCGTCATCAACCGTGCGGTTTTGCAGGTTGACATAGACGTTGTCATAGGTGCCGGCATTAAATGCCAGCGTCACCATATACCAGGTGTTGGCGGCAGGCGCATAGGTGGTGACCGTTTTGATATTGGTCTTGTCGCTGGTGCCGATGCTGTAGGTGTAGAAGGAAGGCTCGGCGTTGGTTCCGACGTAGTAATACCAGAAGGTCAGGGTGTAATCGGCGCCCGGCTCCACGTCAAAATACTGACGGCCGATGGCCTCGTATTTCTCGTTGGTGTTGACGGTCTTGATGGCGTATTCGCCGGAATGGGTCACTTCGGCGGTCACCACGGTGCCGGTGTTCAGCGACCAACCGCTGGCGTTTCCGGTCTCGAACCCACCGTTTTTCAGCACCGTGGTCTCTGCCGCACCGGACAGCACCAGAACCACGTTGTCCAGGTACACCACGGTGTCGGCGGAGGCACCGAAAAAGGCCAGTTGCGCCTGCTCGTCGGCGGCAGAAACGTTAACCAGAAAGGTGTACAAAGACCAGTCGGCGTTGGTGCAGGTCTCCTGCAGATACACGTTGCCGCCGTTCACACGGACGGTAAAGTTCTCGCCGCTTACCAGTTTGGCGTAAAAGGTCAGCAGATAGGAGCACCCCTGGTCAACGGCGATGGTCTGATAGAGTTTGGCTGTTCCGGTCGCCTGCATACCGTAACTGCCGGCATAAGCGGCTTCGGCGGAATAACTACCGCCGTGCCAATAGGTGGCGTTGCCGCTTTTGATAACCTCAAAGTCGCCGTTGGTCACCAGATTGGCGGTCACCGGCATAGAGGCCGCAAAAACGGTCATCAGACCGCTCAACGGCAGCACAGAAACAAGCAAAGCGACAGCCAAAGCCGTCGCTATCCATTTACGTACGATTTTCTTCATAAAGGATCATCCTTCGGGGCCGGGATTTGCGTAGGAGAATGCCGAGAAATGCTGCGTATGCCGGGACACTGGATCTTCTGGGGAAAATGCACAGGGAATACCGATTTTTGCCGCAAAAAACGAAACTGAGATCTGCTACACAGGTGGCTAGTATAATTATACAAAACCAGAGGAGGGGGTCAAGTGGTATATGTAACAAAATACAGGCAATTTTTAGACGAATATTCGTGGTTGTTGGACAAAACGCATTTACAATTTGGTAAAAATTGCATAAAAACACAAAAAAGGCCGTCCGTTGTCCGCAACGGACGGCCTTTCGGCACGCTTACGTATGATACACACTATCCCCGATAAACTCCCGGATAAGGGCGGTCTCCGGCACGGCGGCGGCCTCCAGGGGGAGGGCGGCGGTCAGCACCGGCAACATCTCCGCAATCTCCGGGCGGTCAGACAGGGCGGCCAGGTCGTCCAGCAGATAGTTGCGATAGACGTTCACCTCATAGGCGAAGAAAGTGTCCACGTCAAAGGTGGAGCGGTGCTTATAGGGCATAATGAACCGGTCTTCGCCCAGATTGACGCTGTGGAACATCTCCAGGGTATCCTCTGCCCGGCGGCCCCGGTGTTGCACGTCCCGGAGCATCCGCCGCAACAGGCGGATGTATTTGGGGTGCAGCAGGGTTCCGTCGGGGCCCTCCACCCGGGTGCGGACGCTGACATACAGCCGTACCGTCTGGCTCTCCGGCAACTGCACCACATGGGGGTTGAGGCTGTGGATACCCTCCAGGATCACCACCTCGCCGGGTTTGCGGGTGAGGGTCTTGCCGGAGGGACGCCGGGTGTGGTTGCGAAAATCGAACTCGGTCAGTTCCACCGTTTTGCCGGCGATGATGTCCGCCAACTGGTCGGTGAGCAGTTTTTCATCCACCCGGGAGGGGGATTCCAGATCCAGCAGACCTGCCTCCAACAGCCGGTGATCCTCCTCGGTGAGGGTGCGGAAATAGTTGTCCTGAGAGAGGGTGTGGGTCTCCAGCCCCCGCCGGTCCAGTTTGTTTTCCAGTATCAGCGCCGAGGTGGTCTTGCCGGAGCCGGAGGGGCCGCTCAGCAGCACCACCGGGCATTGTTCGCTGTGTTCGGCGATGTGATCGGCGATCTTGGTCAGTTGCCGGTCATAGTTTGCCTCCGCCTCGGCAATAAAGGCGGTGGGGTTTTCCGCCAGACGGCGGTTGCTTTCATAAATGGAGTGGGTCATAGGCTTTGACTCCTTTCATCGGTCCCATTTGTCCGCCAGGGATTGCACCTGGCTGGCGAACCGGGCCAGGTCTTTGTTGGTGCCGCCCCGGTTGTGCTGGATGACCTCCATCAGCCGGCGGCCCGCCTCCAACAGACGGCGGAACATAAGCGTCTCCCCATCGGTATGCTTGGCCTTTTTGCCGGGAAGGCGGGCGGTGTTGCCGGGGTGCAGACATTCTCCGGCGGTCAGGTCATAGAGGGCGTTGTTATAGGGTGCCACCGCCTCCAGACCGAGGGCTTCCGTAATGGTGGCGGCAAAGCGGTCGCACACCTCATCCCCGCCGTGGTTGACAAACACTTTTCGGGGTTTTTCGCCGGGCAGACGACCAAGCCATCCCAACAGCATATCCCGGTCGGCGTGACCGCTGATGCCGTTGAGGGTCTCGATGTGAGCCTGCACGTGGATCTCCTCTCCAAACAGTTTCACCAAAGGGGCGCCGTCGATCAGTTTCCGGCCGATGGTGCCCTCCGTCTGGTATCCCACAAAGAGGATGGTGCTTTCCGGGCGCCATAGATTGTGCTTGAGATGGTGGCGGATGCGTCCCGCCTCGCACATACCGGAGGCGGAGAGGATCACCTTGGGGGTGCTGTCAAAGTTGATGGCCCTCGAATCGTCGCTGGTCACCGACAGGTGCAGGTTGGGTAGCCGGATGGGGTTTTCTCCCCGAGAGAGCAGTTCCAGCGTTTCCTGGTCGTAATAATCCAAAAGGTCACCGGAATAGATGTTGGTGGCCTCCACCGCCAGGGGGCTGTCCACCCACACCGGGAAACCGTCGTGGCCTTTTACCAGGCCGTCCCGTTTGATCTGCCGGAGCAGATACAGCATCTCCTGGGTGCGTCCCACCGCAAAGCAGGGGATCACCACGTTGCCGCCCCGGTCAAAGGTTTCCTGCAGGATGCGGGTCAACTGGGTGACATAGTCGGGGCGCTCCCCGTGGAGCCGGTCGCCATAGGTGGACTCCACCACCACATAGTCGGCACCGGGCGGGGTCTGGGGGTCCCGGATAAGGGGGCGGGAAAGGTTGCCCAGGTCGCCGGAGAACAGCACCGTTTCGGTGGCTCCGTCCTCGGTGACGGCCACCGAGATGGAGGCGGAGCCCAGCAGGTGCCCCGCATCGGTAAACCGCACCGTCACGTCCTCAAACAGCCGGTATTCTTTGTTATAGTCGCAGGGGTTCAGCAGGGTCAGGGTGCGGCTCACGTCCTCGGCGGTGTAGAGGGGCACATAGGGCTCGGCGCCTTTGCGCCGCCCTTTGCGGTTGCGCCATTCCGCCTCAAATTCCTGGATATGGGCGGAGTCCATCAGCATAATGCCGCACAGGGCGGCGGTGGCGGCGGTGGTGTAGATGGGCCCCTTGAACCCCTGCGCCACCAACATAGGAATCCGCCCGGAATGGTCGATGTGGGCGTGGGTGAGCAGC